>NZ_JBNHGF010000002.1:0-57817 GCF_059091005.1 Arthrobacter sp. Y3223164 | reverse complement strand
GCCTGGCCCGCTTCCTGCTGGACACCGCCGCCGGCGCCTATGCACCGCGCGCGGTGATCGGCTACGACGCACGCCGGAACTCGGATGTCTTCGCCGCCGAGTCCGCGGCCGTCTTCACCGCCGCCGGCATCGAGACGTTCCTCATGCCTTCCGCCCTGCCAACACCGGTGCTGGCGTACGCCGTTCGGGCGCTGGGCTGCGAAGCGGGCGTGATGGTCACCGCCAGCCACAATCCCGCGCACGACAACGGGTACAAGGTCTACCTGGGCGGACGTGCCGTGGACGAAGGCGGCCGCGGAGCGCAGATTGTGGCACCCTACGACGCCGATATCGCCGCCCGCATTGACTACGCCCCGCCCTTGGACTCCATCCCACTGGCCGAGGAAGGCTGGAACGTCCTCCCGGAGGGCATCGCCGAAGACTACGTCGCCGCGGTCACCGCGCTGGCCGACCCGCGGCTGTTCCCGCAGCGGGACCTGAGGATCGTGCTCACGCCGATGCACGGCGTCGGCGGAGCGACCATGCGGGCGGTCTTTGAGCAGGCCGGATTCACCGACGTGACTCTGGTGGCCGCCCAGGCGGAGCCGGATCCCGACTTCCCGACCGTGGCCTTCCCCAACCCGGAGGAAGCCGGAGCGATCGACCTGGCCTTGGAGACGGCAGCGGACATCGACGCGGACCTGGTGATTGCCAATGATCCCGACGCGGACCGCGCGGCGCTGGCTGCCAAGGACCCGTCGACCGGCATGTGGCGGATGCTCCGCGGCGACGAGGCCGGCGCGCTGCTCGGCGCGCACATGGCGGCTCGTTTCGAAGGCCAGGACCGGCTGCGCGCGGACCAGGACGCCCCAACCGATCCGATCGATGCAGGCGCGGGCGAGAGCCCGGCTGCGTCCCGGGTCTTCGCCAACTCGATCGTCTCTTCCCGGCTGCTGGGCAAGATCGCGGCCGACGCAGGGGTAGCCCACGTGGAGACACTGACCGGCTTCAAGTGGATTTCCCGCGTCCCCGGCCTCGCCTACGGGTATGAAGAGGCCCTGGGCTATTGCGTGGCACCGCATCTGGTCCGGGACAAGGACGGGATGTCCGCCGCCCTGCTGCTCGCAGAGCTCGCCGCCGACGTCAAAGCCGCGGGCCGGACGGTCTTCGACGTCCTCGATGACCTCGCGCTGAAGTACGGGCTCCACGCTACGGACCAGCTGAGCATCAGGGTGGACAACCTCGCCCTGATGGGAACGATGATGTACCGGCTCCGGGAGCGGCCGCCGTCGTCGCTGGCCGGGTCCCCGGTGGTGACGAGCACGGACTTGTCCCTCGGCAGCGAAGCGTTGCCGCCGACCGACGGACTGCTGTTCCTGGGCCAGGACGATACCCGCGTCATCGTGCGGCCGAGCGGCACGGAGCCAAAGCTCAAGTGCTACCTGGAGGTCATCCGGCCGGTTGCCGGCGTGGACCGGCTGGCGGAGGAACGCGCGGAAGCGGCCCGGCTGCTGGAGGCCATCAAAACCGACATCCGCACCACCCTCGGGGTGCCCGGATAACCGGCGCAGATCACCGCCGCCCGGAATCGTTCGGCGGGCGAGGCACCGCGGGCCTAACAAAACCCCCCTGGCCGGGGCGCCGGCCGGCCGGGCGGCCTCCGCGGGAAGGGCCGGGCCGGAGGGGCACAACCTCCGCTGATTGATCACCTTCCGCACCTTTTCGACGCCGGTGCCATGTGGGACGATGCAGCCATGGGCATCGAAGAACAGCTGCCCCGTTCCGCAGGGGCGAGGCATCAAAGCCCTGACGAAGAGCCGGCGCACAAGGCCTCGGAGGAGCACATTCCGGCCGACGACCCCCGGGCCATCGCGCGCCGCCGGCAGGAGGCCGAGGAGAAGCTCGAGGAGCACCGCCGTGCGGCCGAGGAAGAGGGCCACTCCACTGGCGGCCCGCACTGACTCCTGCCCGGTCCGGCGACGCTTCCGGCGGCCGTGCAGGCCGGTGCGCCGGTCCTGTCGCCGCCTGACCGGTATGCAAGGATAGAAGTTCCTTCGAACCCCAGCAGATGAAAGGGATGGCTATGTCTGAAGACATCACATCCGGATCCGCTCCGAGCGCGACCTATCACGATCCGACGTCGATCGCTTCGGTCATCGACCACACGCTGCTGAAGCCGGAAGCTTCCCGCGAAGACATCCTCAAGGTCTGCCGGGAGGCGGTCGAGTACCGCTTTGCCGCCGTGTGTGCGAATCCTGTCTGGACGGCGTTGGTCCACAGCACGCTAAAGGGCTCCGGGGTCAAGACCTGCGCGGTCGTCGGTTTCCCGTTCGGCGCCACTCCCACCGATGTGAAGGTACACGAGGCCCGCGGCGCCACCCTGGACGGCGCCGACGAAATCGACATGGTGATCAATATCGCCGCGGCCCGGGCCAACGACCGCGCCGCGATCATCGATGACATCGCGGCGGTGGCCGAAGCCGTCCACGCCGGCGGAGCCATCCTCAAAGTCATCCTGGAAACCCATTTCCTGACCGACGAGCAAAAGCGGATGGTCTGCGAAGCCGCCGCCGAGGCCGGGGCGGACTTCGTCAAGACTTCCACTGGCTTCAGCGGTGGCGGCGCCACCGTCGAGGACATCGCCCTGATGCGGGACGCCGTCGGGGCGCGCCTGGGCGTGAAGGCCTCGGGCGGCGTGCGATCCCTCGACGACGCGCGCGCCATGCTCCGCGCCGGCGCAACACGAATTGGCGCCAGCTCATCAGTGGCTATTGTTAAAGGCGAGCAAGCCGCCGGCGGCTACTGACGCCGCATCGCACTATTGAGGAGAAACACCCCATGGCCCACCCCAAGCAGCGCACCCATTCGGGCGAGGGACACCTGGTCGGCAATCTGGTCACCTTCGCGGTCATCATGCTGATGTTCTTCGGTTCCCTGTACGCCTTCAGCCTGGAGCCGGTCATCGGCCCCATCCCGGCCTTCGCCATCGGGCTCGGCCTGTTCACGCTGGCGTTCTTCATTCCCAAGCAGTTCCTGGGCCGTTCCGACACGCACCACAACGCCTGACGTTTTTCGCGGGCTTTCGCGGGCGCTCAGCCAGGAGGCAGGCAGGTCCTGTTTCCCATGGCGGGGCGCCCTGCGCAGTTAAGGGCAAACCCGTTCCGGGCCCGAACGGAACCCGCGCCCAGCGGACTGATCCGCCAACCCGTCTGCACCACACCCACCCCGCACCGCTGCGACTTGCGTCACAGACCGCATAGTTCCACGGCGCGGGCCAACACGCGTGCCATACTAAACCAGTCATGGCCAGCCCGGCTCCGCAACGCAACCGACAACGAGGGCTGCCCGGAGTAAGGGGACCTTCGATCATGTCTGCCGCACCAAGCCCGTTGTTGTCCTGGCTGACCGGACGCCGTCAGTTCCATGAGCTGCCCCTGCGCGCACGCGTTTTCCTCAGCCATCTGCCGCTCTGCATTTCGGTGACGCTGACGGCGGTGATCGCCGCCGCATTCTTCCCCCAACTGCTGGGCAACGCGCAATTCACCGGCGGACTCATCGGCATTGCCGTGTTGTGGATCCTCGGCGCCGCCATTCCGTGGGACCGGCTGCCCTATCCGTCGTACTGGGTGATCCCGCTGCTGGATTTCGTCGCCATCGGGGCCCTTCACCAGGGCGCCGGGACACAACTGGCCGGCGTCGCCCTGTTGGCGGTCTTCCCGGTGTTCTGGATGGCCTGGTCGGAGATCGCCCCCGCCGCCGCGCGCATCGTCAGCTTCGCCGCGCCGCTGCTTATCGTTTGGATTCCGGTGTTCACCGGCCCGGAACCGGTAACTCCGGAAACCCTGTTTGGCCCGATCCTGATCCCCATCGTGACCCTGGGGGTCTCCATCACCGCGTCCGTTTTCTCCTTGAGCATGACGGCGCAGCAGCAAGCCCTGGCCGGCAAAGACCGCGAACTGCGGGCCTTGCTGGAAGAAAGCAAGGTCCATGTGCGGCGGCTGGACACCGTCCTGAACGCCGTCGCGGTGGGGGTGCTCGTCACCGATGCAGACGGCCGTGACATCCTGAGCAACGTGCAACAGGATCGGGACCGTTTGCTGGCCATGCCCCAAGGCATCGACAATCCGGACGAGGCCGATTTGCTGGTCTTCGAACCGGACCGGGTGACCCCGGTGGTCCCCGAAGACCGCCCCATTCGCCGTGCCATTCAGGGGGAGTCTTTTTCCGACCGGCTGGTGTGGATCGGCGACGGAGACAGGCAACGGGCCATGTTGTGCACGGCACGCCCCATGCAGAATGACCTCGGCCAGTTCGACGGCACCGTGATGGCCTTCAGCGACGTCACCGACCTGGTCAATGCGTTGACGGTGAAGGAAGAGTTCGTCGCCGGCGTCTCCCACGAGCTCCGCACTCCCCTGACGTCCATCATGGGCTACCTGGACCTCGCGCTCGAGGACGCCGACCAGTTGCCGCAACACGTCACCGCCTCCCTCGGCATCGCCATGCGCAATTCCGAACGCCTCCTGCAACTGGTGGAAGACCTGCTCGTCACCGCCTCCGGCACGCTGAGCATCGAGCCCCGCCGCACGGCGCTGGCCGACCTCGTCGCTACCAGCGTTGCGTCGGCCATGCCGCGGGCAGAACACGCGGGCGTGGAGTTGGTCATCGACGCCGCCGGCGGGCTGGAAGCAGAGATCGATCCCAACCGGATGGGCCAGGTGCTGGACAATTTGCTGTCCAATGCCATCAAGTACTCCCCCGACGGCGGACGCGTCACGGTACGGACCCTGGCGGCCGACGGCGCCGTCCTCCTGGAGGTCAGCGACACCGGCATGGGCATGTCGGAAGCGGATCAGGCTGAAATCTTCACCAAGTTCTTCCGCACCAGTGCCGTCCGTCAGGCGGCCATTCCAGGGCTGGGGCTGGGGCTGGCCATCAGCAAGTCGATCGTGGAAGCCCACGGCGGCACGCTAACCTTCTCGAGCGTCCTGGGAGCGGGCACGACCTTCAGCGTCGCGATTCCGCAGCGCAGCGAAGAGGGAGGCCGTCCGGAGACGGCCTCCCTGGGCCAACTGCTGCCGTAGGAGACAGCGCCGGTCCGGTGGGGTCAGCGAACGGCGTGCGGCCCCTTGAACGGCATCTTGGTGCTGCCCGTTCCCTTGCCCTTGGCCGTGCCGTTGACCGCTGAGGTCGTTTCGGCGAAGGTCAGCGTGGCATGCGCAATCGCATCAGCCATCTGATCGAGTACCACAAGGTCCACATTGGCAAGCGTGTCGCAGGCCTCGTGGTAGCAGGGATCGTAGGCCACGCCCGCCGTGCCGCCGTAGATTGCCGCCTGCTCTTCGGTCTTGATTTCCTCGGCACCGGTGAACAGGCCGCCGGCGGGAATGCCGTTGTTGATGAAGCCGAAGTAGTCCGAGCGCCCGTCGAACGCCGTCGGTTCCGTGGCGAGTCCCTGCGAAGCGAAGTAGTCCTCGAAGACGCGCTCGATGGTATCCGAACCCTTCGGCCCGGTCAGCCCAAACGCGTCGCCGTTGCCGTCGTAAACAAAGCGAACGGCATTGGGCGAACCGACCATGTCGAAATTCAGGTTGAGCGCATGCTGCTTGATCTCGCGCTTGCTCAACTGGGACACGTAGTAGTCGGAGCCGAGCAGCCCATCCTCTTCACCGCCCCAGAATGCGAACCGCACCCGGTTTTCCGGGGCGTCACCCGATGCCGCAATCTGAAGCGCCGTTTCCAGGATCGCCGCGCTGCCGGAACCGTTGTCGTTGATGCCCGGACCCTCCGATACCGAATCCAGGTGCGCACCGACGACGACGGTGCGGTCCTCGCGCCCGGCCGTGTCGGCGAGGATGTTAAACGTCTCCGTTACGACGATCTCGGCGTCCACCGCGATCCGCAGTTCCAGGCCGGCGGTCCCGGCGAGCTCGGCCCCCAGGTCGAAGCTGGTGCTGACGGCCGGGATGGCTTGCGGCGTCCCCAACGTGCCGCCGAACAGGTCCGTCCGGTCCGGTGTTCCTCCGTTGCCCTGGTTGAAGATGACCACGCCGGCGGCGCCTGCTGCCGCGGCATTCGAGACCTTCGTGGCGAAATCGCACGTACCGCGCTGGATCAGGGCGATGTTGCCGGCGGGGAAGCTTGCGAAGTCGGTCGCCTCGCAGCCGCTGGTGGATGCCCTGTCGCCGGCGAGGTTGATATCCACCGCGGTCACGGGTGCCGTGACGTCGCCGGAGCCAGAGTAGTCCATGGCCAGGAACTCCTCCCCTGCCGCGTACGCCGTCGGCGTCGGGGCGACCTGCTCGAACTCTGCGCCGTGGAGCACGAACCGTTCGTAGGAGAACGCCTGCCGAATGGGCGTATAGCCGGCGGCCGACAATTGGGCCTCGATGTATTGGGCCGATGCCTCGTAGCCCGCCGTGCCCGCAGCGCGGTTGCCGCCGTTGGCATTGGCCGCGTCCTGCAGGGCCTGCAAGTGGCTGACGATGTTCTCGACGGTGACCGCGTCCCGCAGGGTGCTGGTGTCTGTCCCGATAGCGGCTTGGGCGGGCAACCCGGTTCCGAACGCCAATGCGGTGGCGGCAGCGATGGCTGCACCCCGCCTGAAACTGTGGGTCTGCATGCTGGTTCCTCCATGAGGTGTGGATGAAAGAATCCCGCTGTCCCCGCAGCAGGATCCTGCCCGGAAGCTACCCCATGGCACCGGAAAGCGACAGAGCCAGCTCGTGATATCTCTCACAAACACCTGAAAGAACCATTTCAACCTTGCAATTGCCGGTCTCCGGGTCGCTGAGGGACCCGGGGACCGGCACGCAACCCCCGTGCCGGAGCCGCTACGCGCCCGACCTTGGTGGCGCACCGGTACCATGGGCCTTCGGTCGCCTGCGCATCGGCGCGCGGCCGCCCACACCGGAGAGGAAGATCAATGCGGCTTCGCACGTCCCGGGAGCGGGCCCGCCTGCTGCATTTTTGGCTGTTGGCCGGCTACGCCCTCCTGGTCGCCGTTGCCGTGTTGTGGCCTACCCCGGTGGATGCCGGCGCCAACAGCACCATCCAGGCAGTTCTCGCGGCTCTGCATGAAGCAGGCGCGCCGCACTGGATTGACTACAACCTGGTCGAATCCGGGGCCAACGTGTTGATGTTCGTGCCGTTGGGCCTGCTGGCCGCTCTTCTGCTGCCGACCGGGTGGCGCTGGTTGACACCGGCCGGAGCCTTCCTGCTCGCCGGAGCCGTGGAGTGGGCGCAACAGACATTCCTCCCGGGCCGTTACGCCTCGCTGCAGGATGTTTGGACAAACACCCTGGGCGCGGCCCTCGGCACCGTCCTGGCCTACGCGTGGCTGGAATACCGGCAAAACCGGCATCGGTAACGCGCTACAGCCGACAAAAGCGGCACCGGTAACGCGCTAAAGTCAGAAGTAATCGCTACTCAAGGCACGTGCAAAGGACCACTATGCGAATTTCCGTCATCGGCTGCGGCTACTTGGGGGCCGTGCATGCCGCGGCCATGGCCAAGCTTGGGCATGACGTGGTCGGTATCGACGTGGACGAACGCAAGGTCGCCGAACTGCAGGCCGGCCGCGCCCCGTTCTTCGAGCCCGGCCTTCCCGACCTGCTCGCCGAGGTCCAGCAGACCGGCCGGCTGACGTTCAGCACCGAGATGGCCGACGCCGCCGGGGCCGCCGTGCACTTCGTGTGCGTGGGCACCCCGCAGCGCAAGGGCGAGAACGCCGCCGACCTGCGCTATGTCGATGCCGCCTTCACGTCTCTCGCCATGCACCTGCGCCCGGGCGACGTGGTGGTCGGCAAGTCCACCGTGCCGGTGGGAACGGCGTCACGGCTGGCAGAGGAGATCCGGGAAATCGCCCCGGCAGCCATTCTGGCGTGGAACCCCGAGTTCCTGCGCGAAGGCCACGCCGTCAAAGACACGTTGACCCCGGACAGGTTTGTCTACGGCGTGCCTGCGGGTGCACCCGGTGAAGCGGCCACCGCGGCCATGGACGAGGTCTATGCGACGCCGCTGGCCGACGGGACGCCGCGGCTGGTGGTCGACTATGCCACCGCGGAACTGGTCAAGGCCGCGGCGAACTCGTTCCTGGCCACGAAGATCTCCTTCATCAACGCCATGGCGGAAGTTTGCGAAGCCGCCGGGGCCGACGTCACCGCCCTGGCCGACGCCATCGGCATGGACGAACGGATCGGGCGCAAGTTCCTCAACGCCGGAGTGGGCTTCGGCGGCGGCTGCCTGCCCAAGGATATCCGCGCCTTCATGGCCCGGGCGGGCGAACTCGGGGCGGACCAGGCCCTGACCTTCCTGCGTGAGGTGGACGCCATCAACATGCGCCGCCGCACCCGGGTGGTGGAACTGACCCGAGAGCTCTGCGGCGGGTCACTGATCGGCAAGCGCATTACCGTGCTCGGAGCCGCGTTCAAACCGCAGTCCGACGACGTCCGTGATTCTCCCGCGCTGTCCGTTGCCGCCCAACTTCAACTGCAGGGAGCCACGGTCACCGTCACCGATCCGGAGGCCCTGGCCAACGCCAAGCAGCGATTCCCGGAACTCAGCTATGAACCGGATGCCAAAACGGCTATCGCCCGCGCCCACGCGCTGGTGCTGGTGACCGAGTGGAATGAATACCGAGAGTTGGATCCGGTCGCCGTCGGAAACCTGGTGGACGAAAAGAACATCCTGGACGGACGCAACGTGCTGGACCCGGCAGCGTGGCGCCAGGCGGGCTGGACCTTCAAGGGCATCGGCCGCCCCTAGCGTTTTCCCAAGTTCGGCTTTCCAGAATGGGCCCGTACAGCCAGGTTGTGCGGGCCCATAGTCGTATCCGTTGACAGTGGCCCCGAACAGGAGCATCTTATGTAGATGGCCAGCGCGTGAGCCGCCGCCCCGCACATCCACGGGTCCGGGCAGCCTTGGCCGATGGGGGGAACGTTGCATGATGCCTTGGAGGGGTCTTGCCCTGGCTGCGGCCGCGCTCGTTGGTGTGTCCGGACTGGGGTTGCCGGTCGCCCGGGCCGCCGCAGCACCCGATCCGGGCCGGCACATCTTCGAACCCGGCTCCGCCACCCTGCATGATCCGTATTTCCCTGACGCCGGGAACGGCGGCTACCAGGTGTCCCACTATGGACTGGATCTGCTGTACGACCCGCCCACGGACCGGCTGGACGGCACCGCCACAATCACGGCACAGGCCACGCAAAACCTTTCCGCGTTCAGTTTGGACCTGGATGGCCTGGACGTCGATTCCGTCAGCGTCGACGGGCGGGAAGCACGTTTTGCCCTGACCGGCACCAAGCTCACCGTCACCCCCACCCGGGGTGTACCGGACGGCGACCGCTTCACCGTGGTCGTGGCGTACTCGGGCATCCCCCGAACCCTCGCCCTCCCCGGTCCCGCCGGGTTCATCCATACCGACGACGGCGCCCTCGTCACCGGCCATCCGGATAGTGCGCCAACCTGGTTTCCGGTGAACAACCATCCCAGCGACCGTGCCGGCTATACCTTCAACATCTCGGTGCCCGATGGCTGGCAGGCGGTGGCCAACGGCTTGCCGGACGGCACGGAAGCCGAGTACGGCCGCACCGTCTTCACCTGGAAGGCCGACGAGCCGCTGTCGCCGCATTTGGCGACCATCGCCGTCGGGCACTTTGACGTGGCGGAGCGCACCAAGGGCGGCATCAGCTACGTGGACGCGATGGATCCGGCGCTAAAGAGGGCGGTGGTCCCGCGCAACGGCGACGGGCTTGCCTGGTCGCAGAGCGACAACGCCAGTTACAAGCGGCTCGCCCGCACCGTCAGGGTGCCGGATGCCGGCGGTGACCTTTCTTTCTGGATGCTGCGCGACACCGAACCCGGCTGGGACTATGCCTTCGTGGAGGCCAGGACACCCGGCAAGGACGATTGGACCACGCTCAAGGACACCACCGGACACGCGCGGGAGTCCACGGGTAATTCCTGCCCGGCGTGGCATCACGTGCACCCCTTCCTGAAGCACTACCAGACGGACGACGGCGGCGGTTCCTGCACCGCAGAAGGCGCCACCGGTCAATGGTGGGCGGCCACCGGCGCCAGCGACGGCTGGGAGCACTGGGAGTTCGACCTGGCAGATTACGCCGGCCAGGATGTGGAGCTGTCCATCACCTACGCCAGCGACATCACGGGACAGAACGACGGGGTCTTCGTGGAGGACATCAAGGTGCCGGGCGGCGGAGGGTCCACCTCCTTCGACAGCGACGGCGACCGCTGGGACGGCTGGAAAGCGCAGCCTGCACCCGACGGCAGCCCGGAGAACGCGAACGGCTGGACGGCCGGGTCCGCTGCTCCGCCGTCGCAGGCATACAGGATCCAGCAGTCGCTGGATAGGCAGCCGCAGATCATGCAGTTCCTGTCCACCGTGTTCGGCAAGTATCCGCTCAAGAGCGCCGGCGGCATCATTGACCGTGCCGAGGACCTTGGCTTCGCCGTTCAAATGCAGGGCCGGCCCGTCTATCCGATGGACGGCTTCTACAGCGAGGCCAGCGGAAATGCCATGATCGCCCGGGAGTTGGCGCACCAGTGGACCGACTCGCAATTGCCTCCACCGCGGTGGCAGGACAGCTGGCTCAACCAAGGCCTTGCTACCTATGCCGAGTGGCTCTGGAACGAACAGCAAAACCTGGGCAGCGCCGATGACACCTTCGATTTCTACGCCGGCATCCCGGCCGACGACGACTTCTGGCAGGTGCGGGTGTCGGATCCGGGGGCCGATCAACTGTTCGCCGGCAATGTCCAGACCCGGGCAGCCATGGCGCTGCACGCCCTGCGCGACAAAGTGGGCGACGAGGACTTTTTCAGCATCCTGAAGACCTGGGTCCGGGACGGATCAGGCAAGCCCAGCGATTTCCAAGAGCTGGCCGAGGACGTGACGGGCGAAGACCTGACTGCACTCTTCAAGGCCTATGTGTCCACGGGTGGGAAACCGGGGGCCCTGTAGCGGCCGGTCCGTGCGCGCAGACGGGTCCGGAGATACCCGTCAGCGAATCCCCTACCGGCTAGCGGTCTTCACCGAGGACCCGCAGGCCCTCGCGGTAGGCATCTGCCGTCAGCTCGCCGCGCGCGAACCTCTGGTCAAGGATCTGTCGGGCCGTACTCCGCCGATGCGACTGCTGTATTTGACCGCCTGCCGCCGCCAGAGCATCTTCGACTTCGCGCGGTCTCAGCCCCATGAACGCACGTATCACCAAGACCGCCAGCAACGCCACAATCGCCAACAACAGCAGCCCAAACAGCCATGCCAAGCCCATATCTACCATGATGAAAGCACCCCTTCGATCACGACGGAACGACGGCTTTTCTACTCCGTTCCCTAGGGCCAGAATACGCGTCGGCTCCGGGAACATACAGGGCAAGCCAACACAAGAGGGCTCCTTCGACCCTGAGTGCCACCCGGTGGACTAGGATGTTCCCGGTCTTCATGCGGGATCGCAGCGTGCGCGCCTGAACTGGACCGAGCGACTATACCCGGGGGACCCTTCCATGCTTGAGGCATCACTGCGCCCTGCCCTGCGGCAGCGACAAACCACCAGGCAGCATTTCCGTGCCGATATCGAGGGCCTGCGCGCCGTGGCCGTCGGCTTGGTGGTTCTGAACCATCTGACGGGCAGGCCTGCCGGCGGTTACATCGGAGTCGACATCTTTTTCGTGATTTCCGGTTACCTCATCACCGGCCAGCTGGTCCGCGAGCAGGCCAAGACCGGCTGGATCTCGTTGTCCGCGTTCTACGCCCGCAGGCTTCGCAGGATCCTGCCGGCTGCCGGGGTGGTAGCGGCCGTCACCACCGCCGCCGGCTTTTGCCTCTGGTATGTGCCCCGGGCCAGCCAAACCGCCCTGGACGGTCTCAGTGCCATGTTGTGGGTCTCCAACTGGCACTTTGCCGCCATCGGAACGGACTATCTGCAGGCCTCCGGCCCAGTATCTGCCTTCCAGCATTATTGGTCCCTGTCGGTTGAAGAACAGTTCTACGTGTTCTGGCCGTGGCTGCTGCTGGGGCTGGCCTATGTGCTTCCCCGGTTCACGGGCCTGACCGTCCGCCGCGCCTTGGCGGTCGGCATTGTCGCCGCCGTCGCCGCTTCGTTCGCATGGTCGCTGTTCATGACCGGCTGGCGGCCCTCGCTGGCCTACTTCGATACGGTCAGCCGGGCTTGGGAATTCGGCCTCGGCGCCTTGGCTGCGCTCGTCCCGCGCAGGGAGTCCGTCCGTCCCGTCATGTGGCGCGGGCTGCTGGCGCCGGCCGGTCTGCTGGTTATTGTGGGCGGCTCCCTTTTGCTCACCGAAAACTCGGCTTTCCCGGGCCCGTGGGCAGTCGTCCCGGTCGCCGGTGCCCTGTTGGTCATTGCCGGCAACGAATCACGGCCAGGTTTTGGCACGGTACTGCTGACCAATCCTGCCATGCGCTACCTAGGGCGGATCTCCTATTCGCTCTATCTCTGGCACTTCCCGCTGATTATCTTCGCCGCCGCGTTGGATCCTTCCGGCTCGCCCGTCACGGCGGCCTTGGCTGGGGCGGCCATGGTGCTTAGTGCAGCGCTCTCGCACAGGTTCATCGAAGAGCCTGTGCGTCGCTCGTCCTGGCTCCGGTCCTGGGAATCCGCGCCCATGCACGACCGTCCCGGCCGGCGAAGCAGGCAACTGTTGGGGGCGGGGGCCGTCGCCATAGCCGTCCTCAGCCTCAGCGCCGTGCAGCTGGCAGGACCGTCATTCGTCCGCGATTCCACCGAAGCGGCCGCGCTCATCGACGGCAGGCCGCCGGCCGGAGCCGCCCAACCGTTTGCCGACGCGGGCGAGCTGGCTGCCGCAGTCCAATCGGCCACGGCACGGCAGCCGGACCCGGCCAGACTGACTCCCTCACTGGACGTCCTTGGCCCTTCACAGCAGCCCGCAGCGATGAACCCGGAGTCGGGATGCCGGAATGAAGCCGGAGCGGACCGGCCCAACTTCTGCACGTTTGGACCGGGCGAAGGCAAGCTTTCGGCGCTCGTGATGGGTGACTCGATCGCCATGAGCTGGATGCCAACCATCACCGGAGCGTTGTCCGACGGCGGCTGGAAGGTGACCGGCCTGGGCTTCGCCAACTGCCCCGCCTACCTGGTGGAAACACGTCCCCGGCTGGCCGACTCGGCGTTCGCCGCTGACTGCGCGGAAAGCAGGAAGCGGATGTTCCGTGCGGCCGAAGAGCTACGCCCTGATCTGATAGTGCTCAGCGCCAACCACGAGGCCATGGCCAGCCGGGCCACCGGTCAGAAGGCGGCACAGGAATGGCAGGAGGGCGTCCGTCAAGCGGTGGAGCGCTTCGCCTCGACAGGGGCGCGAGTCGTCGTCATCGGAAAGCCGCCGAGCGGCGCGGACATGAGGATCTGCCCCTCGCGGCTACATGGCCTGGACGATTGCCATGCCAAGACAAGCAAGAACTGGGAGCGGCGCACCGAGGCTGAACGCGGAGCCACCGCGGGCGTGGACGGAGTTGACTATATTGCGGTCCACGACTGGTTTTGCACGCCCGGCGGCGTATGCCCGCCGATCATCGGCGAGTACATCGTGCGTACAGACACCGGACACCTCACCAATGCCTTCGCGGAAAGCCTGGCCCTGGTGGCGCGCGGTGAGCTGACGTCCCTGGGTATCAGGACAGTTCCCTCTGCACCTTGACGTGGCGCTGAGGCGTTCCTGGACAGTCGCATTCCGTCATTCGGGCAGCCGCGGCATGGATGCTCGGCGTGGAAGCAGCCGCCTCCGCGGAGTGTGCTATGGCGGGGGTGCCGCGTAGTAGAGGTCGGTGTTCCAGCGGCCGTACTGGAAAGTCTTGTAGACGGGGTCGCCGGCAACGGTTCCGTTCATGGGTTGGATTCGGAGGCGGTAATCGGTGAAGAACGCGCCGCCTGACGTGGAGAACGGCAATTCGAATACGGCGGAAGGCTGCTTGACCGTCGCCTCGGCGCCCCAACCGGCGGAACTGGCCAAAGACACTTCGTAGGAAGTAGCTCCGGAGGACGCCTTCCAGGAAAACGCCACGTGCTTCTTGTCGTCGACCGGTGTGCTGACGTTGTAATTGACCGTCGTCACCAGCCCCAGCGGCGGGTATGCCTTCGCGTCGCGGAAGCAGTTGGCCACCGAATAGTGCTCGTATTTGTACACCAGATAGATGGCGTCGCCGGCGGTGGCACCGTTCATCGGCTGAACCCTCAGGCTGTATTTCGCGTAGTACGCCGCGTCGGTGCCGGCGCCTTTGAGCGGATTGCCCAGGCGGTCCGAAGGAGTCCGGGGCATGGTGAAGGTAACTTGTTCGCCCTTCGCGTCGGCCGCGTGGGCGTACCGCGGGTCGCCGGAGGAAAGTGTCACAACGTAATGCGTGACATTCTGTGCGGGGGCCCACGTAAAGCTGACGTCCAGCTTGTCTAGATTCTCCAGCTGGGCGGTTGACTTGGCCACCCTGCACTGGGCGGAATCCTTTCTTGGTCCTTCCGGACGCGTCTTCAGCTGGGCACCGGCGATAAGCCGTGCATCGGCGGAGCCGGAGGGCGGTGTCGCCGGGGACCCGACCGTGACGCTCATGGTTGCTGTAGCACTTTGGCGCCACTTCGCCACAGCAACAGGCGTGCCCACTCCCATCAACACCACCAGGAAAAAGGCAATGGCGGCCCCCATAAACCCCGGCAGGGACCGGAAGCGCCTCCACATCCCGGGTCGCGCCGTCCTCCCAACGTCGTTCATCACTGATTTTTCTTTCGTCGTTTGGTCAGAGCCAGGAAGATAATGCCAAGGACCGAAAAGGGAACGGCCAGCCACGTACGGTTGTCGGCGAAGACGTTGCCCTCGATCCAGCCTGCCTGCTTCGGTGCTCCTCCGCTGCCCTCAGGCGCGGTGGCGTCACCCGGCGCGGGCTGCTCCGGCAGGAAAACCGGGTTCCGGGCTTCACCGTCAGCGGGCGGGCTGTCCGTCCCCGCGGGCATGCTAACCTCGCTGTCCTTTGGACAAGCGCCGGCGACGGCGAGTCCCTCGGCTGCAGTCTGCAACATGAACGCGACGTCAACCTCGGCCCGTTGACGCCTGGTCTCGTTTGCCGCGCCGGGCGCCAACCGCAGCTTGAGGTTGAGAAGGATTGCTTCCCCGGGTGACAACGTCCACGTTTGCGCTAGAGCTGAGCAGGACCAGGGACCGCTTAAAGGCACGGTTTCGCTGACACCACCGGCTTGCGCAACGCTCAGCACGAGGTTCCCCGAAATTTCGACGTCGGCTTCCCCCACCACCCCGGCCACCGAAAGTGCAGCCCTGTCGCTGCTGTTGTTGCGCACCCACAACTCGGTTGCGATGGATCCGCCGGGGACCAGTGGGCCGGACCGGCCAAACAATGGCCGTGGCAGCTCGGCCGCATAGTGGTGCCCGTCCATGCTCAGCTGCAATCGATCGTCGGAGGCCTGGGCCGGTTGGGCAGGCACCCACAAAACCAGCAGCAGCAACAATAAGGCGCCTACGCGGCAGATCATTCCCGCGGATGACTGTTGATGATGACCGGTCATGGCCGGATCACCGCTCTGACCGCTGCCGCAGCGACCGCCGGGTCGGAAACTCGGCCGAATCCGTGCGCGTCTCCGAGGCTGGGTTTCCCTTCTTCGCCTTCCGCTGGCGTGCACCCTTGACGAGGGAGTAAGCGCCGTATCCGATGAGCGCAATAGCCGCGACCTTGAGGACCAAACCGCGGTCCCCCTGCCCCAGCGCATTAGCCAGGAATCCCACGCTCGGGACCGCGTAGAAAAGCTTCCCGCGGACCTGCAGCTCCCGGACAGGAAGCTCGTCTGCCACGCTGTTGTTATCCCCTTGGGTCACCAGCAGCCGCTCCCCCTGTTGCGAAGCAATGATCGAGGTGATCCGGTGAGTAATCACCACCGGGCTGTTGGACGCGGCTTGGTAAGTGATGATGTCCCCGGTACGCAGTTCCTCGAAGGGGGTCGGTTTGACCACCAGGAAGGTGCCCGGCGCGTATTTCGGTGCCATTGAACTAGTCAGAACGGTGTACGTCTGGGAACCGGTAACGAGGGGTACAACCACCAGGACCAAGGCCGCCAGCGTGACAGTGAGAAAGGCCAGGTAGGCGATCCCGCGGCCGACAAGGCGCAAAACGTTCACCAACATTCCTCTCAGATCTGCTCAGCGGCGAGCGGAATGGAAATGGTCGTCGTGGTGTCATGCAGAGAGGGGGGCGTGTGCTGGGAAAGGGTCGCCTGGAGGCAGATGACGCCCGATTCACCCTTGGCCAGATCAATTGAAGGCAGGGTGCCTGTTGCGGCCGCGGTGAAAAGGGCGGGATTCTCGCACTCCTCAAGGCTCCCGGCTCCGGTTGCCGCGATGTTTAGGTACTCGGCGAGACTCGCGGACGCGATGGTGGGCGCCGACGTTATGTGCGCCCTGATGGTGAACTCCCCACCGGCGTCGGTAAGGTTGGTGAGCTTGACTCCGGCCCGCACCGCGCTGCCCGGCACGAGCTTTCCGGCCGGCGCCGTTTCGAGGGCCAGAGTTGCCGGCGTGCCGTCTTCCATCGTCATGTCCACGCTGGTGTCGCCAGAGCCGAGGCTCACTCGGAAGTCCGCGGCTTGGACGGTGCCGGCGCCCAGCGGGGAGGTCGCCTTCCACAGGGCATATGACCCCTGGACGGTCAGCATCCCCAGCACCACGGCAGCAGCCAGCAAAGCAGCGGCTTTGAGCGCTTGCCGGGTTCGCATCGTGGGCCTCCGCCTGGCTGCAGTGGTGCGCGTCGGGGTCAGGCGCGCACCACTGGTCTTGAGAATGTGGACAGCTGTCAGCTGCCCGATGCAGCGTTGACGGGCTCCGGAGTCTGCTGCTCAAGCTTGAATGCTACATTGCTGAAGTCGTACTTGGCGCTGGCGCTGTCACGGCCTGCGGTATCGGCTCTGAACTCGAAGGTCACCGTGGCCGTGATGTCCTTGACCGTCGTGGTGAGCGGTTCAGCCAGAACCTTGCCGTCGCTCTTCAACTCCACGGGGGACACAGTGATGTTGGCAGGATTGAACGAGCTGTTGGGATCCGTGGCGTCGGTGGCCTTCAGGACGGCCTTGATGTTGGCGCCATCGAGGATGACATCCACTTTCTGTGTGTAGGTCAGGGACTCGCCAGGGACAATCTTGTGGCTTTTGATATTGATGGTGCCCGGGGTGAGGTTGCTGGACCAGTCGCCAGGCTTGACCTTCAGGTCCAGGTTTCCGGCGGCCACGGTGCCCATACTGGCATTCTTCTCGGCATTCCAGATGGCCAGCGATCCGCCGCCGCCGAGCAGCAGCGCCGCGCCGACACCGATTGCCAGAGTTCCCTTGAGCATGTTGTTCATCTTTGACCCTTTGTTTTTGGCTGACTCGGCACCTCGTTCTCGCCGATATATCCAATCTCGCCAACCCACCTGAAGATGAACGGTTCTATTTCCCAAACGTTCCGGAAGAAATGGCCAGTGGGGAACTGCGCCAAACTTCAACCTCTAGAGAAACCAAAGACCGGCCGAAACAGATTGGCGTAGACAACCTTCAACACGCCCATTACACCCAACGGTTAGCATCGATAACGGGCAAATGTTCTCTCCTGCTTGCCTTCCCGCGACTCCTCCGCCGATCGCCAAGCTCAAGTTCCGTCAAATGTGAAGCAAGCGCACTATAATTTGGGTTCGGACGTGACCGTTCTTCAAAGCCGCCGGCAGAAAGGTGAGGCATTTGTGGATCCTTCGCGGGTAGCGGTGGTCATTGAAGATGACGAAGACATCTGTGCGCTGGTCGGAAACGTCTTAAGACAGTCCGGATTTGAGGTCCATTCAGCCCGGAATGGAAAAGCCGGAGTCGCCGCCGTTCGAGAGCACCGTCCCTCAATCGTTACCCTGGACGTGGGACTCCCTGACATCGACGGGTTTGAGACCGCCCGCCAGATCCGGCTCTTCAGCGATGCCTACATCCTCATGCTGACCGCTCGAGCCGAGGAAATCGACGCCGTGCTGGGCTTCAAGTCCGGCGCCGACGACTACATCATCAAGCCGTTCCGTACCTTCGAACTGCGGGCGCGGGTGGCGGCAATGCTGCGTCGTTCCCGAGTTAGTGAATCGATTCACGACGGCGGGGCGCCGCTCGGGGTGGCGCAACGCACCTCTCCCGGGTCGACAGCGGGGTCCGATAACTTCTCCGGTTCTCCCACCACAACCTTCCCGGTAGCGGTCGTAAGCGAGGCCCCCGAAAATGGCCAGCTTTCTACCCTTGCCCCGAAGGAACCAGAGGCCACCTATATCCACAACGGCCTGTGCCTGGACTACCCCACCAGGACTGTGACGGCAGACGGTGCCCAAAAGCACTTGACCCGGACGGAATTCGAATTGCTGCTGACCCTCTTGGACGGCGGCCGGACCGTGCGCAGCAAGCAGGACCTGGTGCGGCGCCTGCGGTTTGAGGAATTTGATACCGGCTCCTTCGTGTCGGAGGCGGACGAACGCGCCGTCGAGGTCCACATGGCCAATCTGCGCCGCAAACTCGGAGACAATCCGCGTGCGCCCCGGTGGCTGGAGACCGTTCGTGGTTTCGGTTATCGAATGGCTCCATCGACCGCAGCCAGGTAATCGGTGGCAAGGCGCCGCATGGTCTCGTCGCCGCAGCTTCCGATCGGGATAAGCAGATCCTGGACGGTCGCCATGGCATGCGGGTGCCCCTCCGCAACTTCGGTGGTCAGGCTTTGAACCTGCCGTCCATAAAACGACAGCCGCAGCGCCCCGGCCACGCTGCTGGCGGTCTTAAGGCTCAGGGAAACATCCATGACCTTGTCCACATCCTGCTCGTGAACCGCCTGGATTAGCCGAGTCCTTCGAACATCCCACATGTCGATGTAGTCGGCCACGAACCTTCGGCAGGCAAGGTCATCCCTCAGGTCCATCGCCAGGGTATGCAGCACCGGCAGCGAGACCACAGGCAGGTCGCAGGCGGCCAGGACGAGGGACACTGCGCGAGTGCCCGGGTCTGTCTCCCGCAGGCAGGACTGGTCAGGGAAACTCATAGGTGCCAGTCTGGCCCCGGCGGCTCAGGAAGCCTGGCTGCGCAGCCCGAAGATCGGCCAAAGGAAAGCTGAACGCGGCGGAAGACCGTTCACACCGCGGGCGAACCGCCGGACTTCGCGACACGACAAGGGAAGATCACTGGATTTCCGCGCCGTCTACCTAAGATGGCTATGCCACGTCTGTGCGTGCGACACCCGTTCCTGTTGGCTGAAAGGCCAGTTAATGCCCCATCCTGCCCAAGACAACACACTGCCGAGCCGGCGCGACGTTCGCACGGGGGCAGCCGACCCCGCGCCGCCAACGGGCATGATTCCGGTGACCCCTCTCGTGGCTAAGCCGTCCGGCGATCCGTACCCGGCCCGGCGGGAGTTGCGCACGGGCCTCATTCAAGTAGTGGCACCCGCGGCCGGTCAAGCTGCGGGGCCAACCCAGTATGTTCGCATCGAAAAGCCGCAGTCCGGCTCCTCCCGCGCCGCGCAGCGTGCCACAGCGCCCCGAAAGACGGCCACGACCGCCTGGGTGGTGAGCACCGTCGTCGTGCTTGCTGCCGTCGCTGCCGTGTGGTTCGCGTTCCTGCGGTAGGCCCGCCTTAGTCCTCCCCCGAGGTGAGCTTGGCCAGGAGCGCAGCCAGTTCGGAACGCTCGGCTGCAGACAGGGCGCCAAAATACTTCTCCGCATGCCTCACCTGGACCTCCCGGATGGCCGGTCCTATCTCCTGCCCCGCCTCGCTCAGGACGACCACCGTGGCCCTGCGGTCCGCGGGATCAGGCTCCCGCGAGCACCAACCCCTCTCCTGCAAGCCATCGACGATGTCGGTCGCCGATCGCGGCGCTATCCGAAGCCGCTCGGAAAGTTCACCCAACCGCAGCGGGCCGTGCTGGCGGAGCATGCGCAGCGCCCTCGCTTGTGACGGGGCGACGCCGAGCGGGGCCATTCCCTCCCGGGCGCCCCTCCTGAGTTGACGCGTAACGGCCCAGAACGCGTCAAGTAAACTTTCATCTGTCACGGGAATAGGCTACCAAGTTTTCCTGTTGTAACCTCATATTGAGGCAACCTCAGCAATGCGGGCGGCGCACGTTGCCCCTTCATCACGGATCGAGGTGGTTCCGACGGAAACCTTCGGAATAACCCCCGGCCGCGGTCCCGTAAGGGAACCGACGGCCGTAGAAAAAGAACAAGCCCGGCACGTACCGCTGAAGCGCATCGCCGCCCTCTTCCGCCCGTACCGGGGACAACTGGCCCTCGTTACCGGCATCATCGTCGCGTCCTCGGCCGTCGCGATGGCCTCGCCGTTCCTCCTGCGGGCCGTGATCGACACGGCCCTGCCCAGCCAGCAACTCCCGCTGCTGGCCTGGCTGACCGCAGGAATGCTGTTTGTCGCTGCCGTCACCGCCCTGTTCGGGGTCTTGCAGACCTGGATCGCCACCAAGGTGGGCCAACGGGTAATGCACAGCCTGCGGACCGAGGTCTTCGCGCACCTGCAGCGCCAGTCCGTCGGATTCTTCACACGGACACGCAGCGGGGAAATCCAGTCGCGCATCACACACGATATCGGCGGCATGCAGTCGGTGGTCACCTCGACCGCAACAGGCATCGCCACCAACCTCACCACCGTCGTCGCCACGGCGGTGGCCATGGCCGCGCTGTCCTGGCAGCTGTCGCTGATCTCGCTGCTGGTCATGCCGCCGGCCGTCGTGCTAACCCGCAAGGTGGCGAAAGTGCGGCGGGAGCTGACCGCCCGCCGCCAGCGGGAACTGGCCGACATGAACGTGACGATCGAAGAATCGCTCTCGGTCAGCGGGATCCAGTTGAGCAAGACCCTGGGCACCGGCGACGACCTGGCCGCCCGGTTCTCCGCGTCGTCGGAGCGGCTGACCGACCTGGAACTTCGGTCCGAATTGGCCGGGCGCTGGCGGATGGCCACCATGAGCATCATCTTTGCCGCCGTACCCGCCGTCATCTACTTCGCCGCCGGCCTGCCGGGGGCCGCAGGTAACATCAGCATCGGCACGGTGGTGGCCTTCACGGCGCTGCAGGGCGGCCTCTTCCGGCCGTTGCTCGGGCTGTTGAACGTGACGATCACCGTCACCAGCTCGTTGGCGCTCTTCGCCCGGATTTTCGAGTATCTGGACCTGCCGGTGGAAATCGCGGAGCCGGCCTCCCCCGCCCCCGTGGATCCGTCCAAGGTCGCCGGGCATGTGCGCTTCGAGAACGTCAGCTTCAGCTATCCCGACAGCGGGACACCGGCCATCGAGCATGTGGACCTGACCGTCCCTGCCGGTTCCAGCCTGGCCCTGGTCGGCCCGACCGGATCCGGAAAGAGCAGCTTGGCCGCCCTGGTGGCCCGCCTGCAGGATCCGACGGAAGGTCGCGTCACCATCGACGGCGTCGACCTCCGCTCGCTGCGCCTGGCCGACCTGGCGGCCATCGTGGGAGTGGTCAGCCAGGACACCTATTTGCTGCACACCACGGTGCGCGAGAACCTGCGCTATGCGAAGCCGGATGCCAGCGATGCCGAAATCGAACAGGCCGCATGGGACGCCCAAATCCACGACCACATCGCGGCACTGCCGGATGGTTACGAAACCGTCGTCGGGTCCCGCGGGCACCGGTTCTCGGGCGGCGAGAAGCAACGGATTGCCATCGCCCGGACCCTGCTGCGCAATCCCCCGGTGCTGGTGCTGGACGAGGCCACCAGTGCGCTGGATACCCAGACCGAACACGCGGTCCAGCAGGCCTTCGACCGGTTGGCCGCCGGCCGCACCACCATCACCATCGCCCACCGGCTCTCGACAGTCCGGAATGCCGACCAAATCGCTGTCCTCGAGGCCGGGCGAATTGTGGAGCGAGGGACGCACGAGTCCCTGCTCGATGCCGACGGCCGGTATGCGGCGCTGGCGGCCTGAGGACAGCCAGGTGACGTCGGACGGCTTAGGGCCCGGGCGCCCATAGACTGTTGCGGTGTCCGGTCTAAAGAAACGTCCCGCCCTGATCACCGTTTGCGTCCTCGTCGGCCTACTCATCGTGGCCGGCCTGACGGCCGGAGGGTACCTCTGGAGCTTGGCGAGCTCGTTTGATTCCAAGAGCGAGAAGATCGCCGCGGCGTTTCCCGACGAGGCAACCCGCCCCACAAAGAAGCCGGAAGCCATGGATTCCGTCAACATCTTGCTGATGGGCTCGGACACCCGCGCCGGCAACGGTGGCACCGACGCGTTGGCAGGCGTTTCGGCAGACGCCCGCACTGATGCGCTGATGCTGCTGCATGTGCCCTCGGACCGCTCCGGCGTCTACGTCATGTCCATCATGCGCGACGTCTGGACGGAAATTCCGGGCCACGGCGAGCGCAAAATTAACGCGGCCTACGCGCTGGGCGGGGTCCCTTTGACGGTCCAGACGGTCGAGGGACTCTTCGACACCAGGATCGACCACGTGGCCATCATCGACTTCGAAGGCTTCCGTGGCCTGACCGACGCGCTCGGCGGTGTGGAAATCAATGTCAATCCAGCCTTCAACTCATCCCATCTGGGCGGCAAACATTTCGCCGCTGGCCCCACCCTCATGAACGGCGAGGAAGCCCTTGCTTTCGTCCGCGAACGCTACGCCTACTCCGATGGCGACTACCAGCGCGTCCGCAACCAACGCGCCTTCGTCGGTGCCGTCATCTCCAAATTCCTTTCCGCGGGCACCTTGACCAACCCGGCGCGTATCGGCTCCACAGTCAATGAATTCGCCCCTTACGTCACGGTGGATGAGGGCCTGAATGCGGGAACCATCGGATCGCTGGGCCTGAGTCTCAACAGCGTTCGCAAGGAGGATATCCACATGTTCACGCTGCCCACCAAGGGCACAGGAACGTCGGCCGACGGCCAGTCCATCGTGCTCAAGGACGAACAGGCCGCTGAGGAGATCGCAGCGGCTCTAGGCAGCGGCAATATCGACGAATACTGGCAGGCACTGCCCGCAGACAACTGAGCCCAACAACGGATGACCAGGGGCGTCCTCGAATTACCGCTCCATCACTCAGCGCCAGGGTTGACTCCCTTACGCCAACGCCCGATTAAAAGCAGGCCTTGCCCGTCTCGGGCTGCAGCGCAGCCCGGCCGCTTTCGAAAATCTCCACCCACCCGGTGACCCTGCGGTGCCCCTGACGAGGGCCCGTCGTCCCCATCTCGCCCGGTGCCGGCTACTCGACTTGTGAATCGTGCTACTGGACTTTCCTAAAGCCCTAGGGCAGAGAGGTCACCTTTACTAGCCTCTACACCACCATGAAAGCGCAAGGAGGGGTAGGAGCAGTAGCGGTCTCACGTCTGTCGCGGAGGAGGAGTCAGATGTTTACGAAGAAGTGGCGCAAGTTCAGAAACAAGTGCATCCAATGCCGCCGGGTTATTGCCGACCGCAAAGTGCGACCATGGTGCTCAGCAGAGTGTGAAGACTACTACGTTGCTGACTGTATCTAGAATGCACAGCGCACATCCTAGACAAATGGGAAGTTTCGCGTGCAAAGGTAAGTCGACCACCGCTGCCTCTTGGGATACATAATCAGAATGATGGGAAGCAGCCGGTCTAGACAAGGACGTCACGCCCGGCCTCGGTACCATGTGCAGATTCCTGCGTTGGTTGCCGAAGTACGTCAAGTTGCAGTGCAACTGATAGACGTCGCGCACGGGGTGGACGGTCCATAAATAAGTGCGCCTTTTCGGATGAAACGATTACATGCATTCGACAGCTACCTCGGTAGGGTGGGTTGCATGCAGAAACTTTTGGTGACCGGCGGAGCCGGCTTTATCGGTTCCAACTTTGTTCACTATGTGCTGGAGAAGACAGACGCGAGCGTCACGGTCCTGGACAAGCTGACCTACGCCGGCAATGAGGCGTCGCTGGCAGGGCTGCCGGAGAACCGGTTCCGGCTGGTGCGCGGGGACATTGCGGACGCCGACGCTGTCAATCCGCTGGTGGCCGAAGCCGATGCCGTAGTCCACTATGCGGCCGAGTCACACAACGACAACTCGCTGCACGACGCACGCCCGTTCCTGGACACCAACATCATCGGAACGTACACACTGCTGGAGGCCGTCCGCCGTTACGGCAAGCGGTTCCACCACATCTCCACCGACGAGGTGTACGGAGACCTGGAACTGGATGACCCTAACCGGTTCACCGAGACGACGCCGTACAACCCCTCGAGCCCCTACTCCTCCACCAAGGCCGGCTCGGACCTGCTGGTCCGCGCCTGGGTGCGGTCCTTCGGCGTGCAGGCAACCATCAGTAACTGCTCCAACAACTACGGTCCCTACCAGCACGTGGAAAAGTTCATCCCGCGGCAGGTCACCAACGTGATCGACGGCGTGAAGCCCAAACTCTACGGCCGGGGCGAAAACGTGCGGGACTGGATCCACGCCGACGACCATTCCTCCGCCGTCCTAACCATCTTGGAGACGGGTCGGATCGGCGAAACCTACCTGATCGGCGCCGACAGCGAGAAGAACAACAGAGACGTGGTGGAGTTGATCCTCGAGGCCATGGGCCAGCCGCGCGACGCTTACGAGCACGTGGTGGACCGGCCCGGCCACGACCTGCGCTACGCCATCGACTCAACTAAGCTGCGCAACGAACTGGGCTGGACCCCGCTATATTCCAACTTCGAGGAAGGCCTGGCGAACACCATCAAGTGGTATCTGGACAACGAGCCTTGGTGGCGACCGCAGAAGTCCGCCACGGAGGCCAGGTACCAGGAGCAGGGCCGATAACCGTGGCGATCGAATTCTCCAAGGCACTGCGTCCCAGGGACACCCCGATCCCCGGAATGCTGCTGTTCGACCTGCCTGTGCACGGGGACAACCGCGGCTGGTTTAAGGAAAACTGGCAGCGGGAGAAAATGCTTGCCCAGGGGCTGCCCGACTTCTCCCCGGTCCAGAACAATATTTCCTTCAACGAAAAAGCAGGAACCACCCGCGGCATCCACGCCGAGCCGTGGGACAAGTTCATATCCGTGGCCACCGGCAAGATCTTCGGCGCCTGGGTGGACCTGCGGGAGGGCCAGAGCTTCGGCACGGTGTTCACCGCCGAACTGGATCCTTCCAAGGCCATCTTTGTCCCGCGCGGCGTCGGCAACGCCTTCCAAACCCTTCAGGACGGCACCGCGTACACTTACCTGGTCAACGATCACTGGAGCGCGGATGCGCAGGATGAGTACACCTTCCTGAACCTGGCGGACGAAACCGCCGCCATCGCCTGGCCCATACCTCTGGACGAGGCGGAGCTGTCAGAGAAGGATAGAGCCCACCCCCGGCTGGCCGGGGTGACTCCGATGCCGTCGAAGAAGATCCTAGTCCTCGGGGCCAACGGTCAATTGGGCAGGGCATTGCGCGGCGAGTACGCCGATGCCGCCCATGTAGAATTCGCCTCCCGCGCCGACTTCGACCTCACTGCGCCGGCCTCCTGGGCAAGCCGGAACTGGCGCGGCTACTCGGCCATTATCAATGCCGCCGCCTACACTGACGTTGATCAGGCGGAGACAGCTGAGGGGCGCCGCGCTGCATGGGCGGTCAACGTCGGAGCCGTGACCGGACTGGCCAAGGTCGCCGCGGGGCAGGGCATCACGCTGGTCCATGTCTCCAGCGACTACGTCTTCGACGGCATCGAAAGGGTTCACCCCGAGGACGAGCCGTTCAGCCCGCTCGGCGTCTACGGGGCGACCAAGGCCGCCGGGGACGCCGTGGTCTCCGTGGTGCCGCGACACTATATCGTGCGGACTAGCTGGGTGGTCGGCGATGGGAACAACTTCGTGCGCACCATGGCGTCCTTGGCCGAACGCGGCATCGCTCCCTCGGTGGTGGATGACCAAGTCGGCCGGCTCACCTTCACCGCGGATTTGGCCGCCGGTATCCGGCACCTGCTCGAGACCGGCGCGCCCTACGGCACGTACAACCTCAGCAACGACGGCGAACTCGAATCCTGGGCGACCGTGGCGCGGCGCATCTACGCGCAGACCGGTCACGACCCCGGGGACGTCACGGGAGTAACGACGGCCCAGTACTTCGCCGGCAAGAAGGCCGCACCGAGGCCGCTGAACTCCAACTTTGACCTGACCAAGATCCAGGCCCTGGGGTTCCACCCGGCACTATCGTCGGATCGGCTCAAAGCCTATCTGGCGGAGTAACTAGCGCTGAAGGACGGGCTGCTGCAGCAGGCCGAGCAGGTAGCTCCCGTAGCCGCTTTTGATTAGGGCCTCCGCCCGCTCGCGCAGCTCCTCGTCCGTGAGGAACCCCTGGCGCCAGGCGACTTCCTCCGGTGAGCCGACCTTCAGCCCCTGCCGGTGCTCCAGCGCCCGGATAAACCCCGAGGCCTCGTACAGCGACTCGAATGTTCCAGTGTCCAGCCAGGCCGTCCCGCGCGGCAGGATGTCCACGGAGAGCTTGCCGGCGTCCAGGTACACCCGGTTCAGGTCCGTGATTTCCAGCTCCCCGCGCGCCGAGGGCTTCAGGCCCTTCGCAATTTCCACCACCTCGTTGTCGTAGAAATAGAGGCCCGGAACGGCGTAGTTGCTTCTCGGCGCTGTCGGTTTCTCCTCCAAACTCAGCGCCCTGCCAAACTCGTCGAACTCCACCACACCGTAGGCGGTAGGATCCGCGACCTGATACCCGAACACCGCCGCGCCGTCGATCTGCGCGAAGCGCTGCAGCCGGGTGCCCAGGCCGGGGCCGTAGAAAATGTTGTCCCCCAGGATAAGCGCCGCCGGCTCAGAGCCAATATGCTCCTCGCCCAGCAGAAACGCCTGCGCCAGCCCATCCGGGCTCGGCTGGGTCGAGTAGGACAGCGAAATGCCGAACCGGGAGCCGTCACCGAGCAGAGCCTTGAAGTGCTCGGCATCATGCGGCGTGGTGATGACCAGGATGTCCCGGATGCCCGCCAGGATCAGCGTGGACAGCGGATAGTAGATCATCGGCTTGTCATACACCGGCATCAGCTGCTTGCTCACGCCCTGGGTAATCGGATGCAAACGGGATCCCGTGCCTCCGGCCAAAATGATTCCGCGCATGCGACAAAGACTCCTAGTTAACTGGATCGGTTCCCACCGGTGGCCCCTGGGCATAACCGGAGCCTACGCTCCACTTATGCGGTTCACTGTGCATATCTCAAGCGCTGAGAACGCGTCAGCTAAAACCTCTTCACCAAATTACTACGGGCATATCAATGAAACCAAAGCGGCAGCAACGACTAAACCTAAACTTAATGCTCAGTGAACGCCGTCGAAGATCGGTATCGCCAACGGTTCAAAGCATCGCTCCACTCGGCACCTTACCGGACGGGCGGAGCCGGCGTGGGCTTCAAGGTGACCATCCGTGATCACCAGTCCGGCCGGGGATAGTCGGAACTGATCGGCGTGCCCGCCGGGACGGGAGCGGTCCCGTACACGCAGCTCCCCCGGTTCACCGCCGGAAACCACGGCGCCGATGATGCAGAACTGGGCCGACACCGCCATGCAGAAGGCGACGGAGACGAAGGCAGCGGCTACCGTGCCGAAGCCCCCACCGACCAGATGAACAAGAACCTCATCGAGGACCCGGACAGCCTCACCGCAGCTGCACTGAAAGACACATATGGAGGCGGGAAGAACGCAACCGAAAGCATTGATGTCGCAGAAACTTTCACCAGCCCCGAAGGCCTCCGCTCGACCACCTGGTTCGGGCTGGGCGCGGGCAAGGGTGCCGACCGAATGCCGTTCTACCAGAACAGCATCATTAACGGCTCGAACCTCACAAACGACCTACCTTCCGGCGGCGGGGACGACTAGGTAGGCCACCAGATCAACGTCACCTTTCAAGGCGGCTTCGCCGGCCTGAAATCCATCCTTACCGCGGCCATGATCAGCGGGTCAACGGCACTGACCCTGAGCGCAGGAACATTTACCCTGCCGGTGAAGGTCGGATACACCGTTTGGGTCAAAGGTGCAGCATCTGGCGGCGGAGACCTCAAAGCACAGATTGTTTCCATCGAAAGCAACACGAAGGCGACACTGAGCGTTCCTGCTTCCACAACCGTAACCGGCGCCCAGGTCATTGGCACTCTTGCTGCTGACCACAACTTCCTGTTCGGCGCTAACGACTTCTTGACCACGGGCAAGGCAAGCGGCGACGTTGACGGCATAGACAACATCTTCGGGCGCCTGATGGAAGTGCAACTTTACACGCCGGGTGCAACGCTCAACACCATCAAGGGCCAGCAGTTCAGAAGTGGCGGTGGAGGCGTCCGCAACTGGTGCGACCGTTGGGGTAGTCATGGGCCACCACGTCAAAGCCAATGTCAACCGCTCCGGGGCGACAGTAGGCAAGTCCTACGGGATGCACATTGAGGGCGATCCCACCCCGAACGCCGGGGAATCCTACGCCCTGTTCGTCAAGACGGGACAGTCCAAGACGGACAACCTGCAGATCATCAGCGGCAACAAAGCGGAGAACGCGCTACAAGTGTGGGCACCCCTGGACACGGCGGGGGCCGCATTCTCCCATCGCCCTGTACGACTATGTAGGCGTCAATCGGCGGTTCCGGGTCGGCAACGACGGCGCTGTCATATCGTCCGCCGACTTCACCGCCCGGGAAGGAACCAACAGCGTCAAACTTGGTCAGATGGCCAACGGCTACGCCGGCATCCAATTCGCGTCCACAGGCCCGGACATCGCCCGCACATCCGACCCGCTATTAGCGGTGCGAAAATGCCAAAGCTTTCGGTGTTCCGACAACCACCACCGCCACCAGAATGTCAGCGGCCAGCGCCATGGCGGGAGCCATCTGCCACGACTCCACCCTCAATAAAATGATCTTTTCAGATGGCACAAACTGGAAAACCTAGCATCAGGAGCGATCGTCTAACGAGCCCCTCAGCAATCCTCGCCCTACACAGCGACCTGTACGGGCAAATCGTCGCACTCACCGAAGAAAACGGGAGGCTCAGAGAAGCACTTTCCCAGAAGGGGTCAGTCAGCGGCGGACGCCAAATAGCATCACTCTTTGAATCTGGCGTCCACACGATTGACAAAGCCGCCAGCCACGGCGGCGGCAGTCATTGTCACCGCCGTGGTCACCGGTTTCGCTTCAAATGTGAGGCAGCCAAAAAACGCCAATACGCCACCGAGAATCGCGCTCTCGCAAATAGTGGTGCGCTTGGCTTGAAGAGTAGACATGGGGCAAGCCTACGGGCGAAACGATATATGCGCGGCCATTAGACTGAGGCACATGGATTTGATCATGGTCGCGGTCGCGGGGGCTGCGCTCCTCCTCCTAGCACTCATAGGAACAGCGAAGGATAGTAGACGCATCCTCAGTTTCCTTGTCGGTGTTGCCGGAGGGCTCACGGGCATCCAGATCGGGAACATGCACATCTTCACCGCAGTGGCGCTCGTATGGGCTATATGGTCGGGAGGGGAAAAGAGGACGGCCCTAGTGCCAAAGCTCCTATACCTGGGTGCAGCCACTCTCCTACTGGCCATGACCGCCTTGATCGGGGATCTAGTAAATAGCCCAACCTTGGCGCTACAACTCCTGGCGTTATCGACTTCAGCTTTAGTCATCGCATTCCGGGCCAGCTTGGCAGATGCTTACGCCATGCTAGCGGGACTGCTAGCGTCAACAACTGTTGGCGCGAGCGTTGCCCTGATGCAACTCGTCGGCCTAATCCCCTCTGACCTGTGGCACGCCAGCGTTAGTTCGATTGGCCGCCCTACTGGAATTTACCCGGAGCCGGACTGGCTTGGACTATACGCCGGGATCGGGCTGCTCGTGGCCTGGCAAATGAAGCTGAAACCCAAAGTCAAGACAATACTCATTCCGCTCCACGCGGCAGTGTTTGTTCTGGCGTTTGCTCGGGCGGCGTGGGTCGCTCTGGCCGTTGTCATTATTGTGGCGACGGTTGTCAAGGTGACTATGCGTAGCAAGGCGCGCACTCAAAGAGGCATCAAGGCAGCTGTAGTTGCTACCGCAACCATCGGTGGTGTGGCCTTAGCTGCCATACCTGATTTGCGGCAGGACCTAACCAACCGCATGCTCACACTCGTAGGCGAATCCGAAGCTGACGACATCTCCGGTGAAGCGCGAATCCGACAAATCAACGGGCTCCTTGAGTTAGCCCAAACATCACCCCTCTACGGCCACGGGCTAAGTGCCGCAGGGCGAGTCAGTGTGTGGGGTGAAGTGGACCGCCACAACAGTTCTCAGAACAATGTGGCAAGCAATTGGCTACTTGGGTTGTGGGTCGATGGCGGGCTACTCGCCTTGCCACTCGCCTTATTCCTGCTTTATTTCGCATTTCGCATGATACGCACTATTCCCGGCAAGGCCCTCTTATTCATCTTGGTCAACAGCCTATTTTCCAACGCCTTGTACTTCCCCGTGACGTGGCTGGCACTTGGTTTGGCACTTGTTGCAACTCAAACAATCGTGACAAGAGGAGCCTTTCATAGGAAGGGCTCCTGCCGAATTGACAGCACTTTAGAGCGGGCTTATTAGAGTGGCCCGTCACACCTCGTGTAGGGCGGCTGGCGCCTTGCCCTAGCTGTACCTGGCTATAAAAGCATCGATGTCCGGCGACGACAGGTCATTGACTCTTGCTCTGATAGTCTCGTCCGACCAATCCCACCAGCGCATGCCTAGCAATCCGCGGATTTGCTCCTCTGTAAACCGGTAGCGGAGGACCTTGGCGGCGACGCCACCGACAACGGCATATGGCGGAACGTCGCGTGTCACGACGGCACCCGCGGCAACAATCGCGCCGTCGCCAACGGTCACCCCGCTCATGATCCTGCTGTGACGGCCAAGCCAGACATCGTTGCCAATCGTGATGTCACCCTTGGATCCGGGTTGCCCGTCCGTCAGCTTGCCAGGCAGGTCCATGCGGATGCGCATCGGGAACGTGGTGACCCAATCAGGGTTATGCTCACCGCCGGCAAGAATCTCTGCACCAGCAGCGATGCTCGTAAACGAACCAATAGTTACTCGAGCAGTGTCGCCCTTGTAGTAGGCAACAGGCGGGGTGGCCGGATAAGTGTGGCGTCCAACGGTGATAACCCCCTGACGCATGAGCTCAGCCACTGTCGGCGGGCGTCCGGGGAGTGGAAGCGCCCGAGTCATGAATTTCGGTGTTTTCGCCAACACTTTTCGCGCCAGCAACCGGGCCTTGAACTTCGCTTCCTCATTCATAAATGCAGCCTAACCGTATTGACCGACTTCAACTGCGTCGATTACGCGGCTTCGATCAGTAGGCCAGTCCGTCGCGCCAGGAATTTTGATGTTTAACGGAGCCATGGCAGCGGCACCCGCCAACGAGGGCCGTTGGCGAGCCAACCGCTCACAACTACATAGGGTGGCTCCCATGCCCATCAGGTATCAGGGGCGTCGCCTCCCAGCCGTCCTCTACGCCTACCCCTTCGACTTTGTCGCGGCCGCGGCGTGCATCATCCTGTTCGAGCCCGATGCTATGCCGTCGAGCATCCAAGACCTGCCCGAACTGCTCGGCCTCGGATACCGCATCATGCTCCTGGCCGCCGGCCTACTGATCCTTGGCGGCTTGCTCCGCTGGTCCCACCGTTGGGCGTCCTCCATGGAGCAATCCGGCATGTGGCTCGCCAGCATGGCCTTCACCCCGTACGGGGTCACCGCGCTGATCGCCGGGACTAACCCTCGGGCAACGCTCGTCATCATCCTGCTGCTCTTCTTCGGATTGGGATGCGGGGTTAGAGCCCGGGACCTCGCTATTGACGCCCGCGCCCAGTTGCAGGCGTTGCGGGAAGCACCGCGGAAGGATGAACCCGGCGCATGAACGAAATCGCAGTCGCGCTCGCTTCCACCCTGCTAGACGGCTGTCGCGTCACCGCCATTGTGGCCGCGTTTAAGGCGCTCGCGTGATCGAGGAACACCTGCCCGGGGTCAAACCACCCGCTCCACGACCGGTTACACCGGAAACCGTTATCGCCTCACCGGGGCGCATTTTTCCTGCCCCGAAACCACCGCCTGAGGAGGCAACACCATGGGATACGAATACAATGCCAAGTACAACTTCCCGGCCTGCACGACGGCCGCGAACGTCCCAGCATTGTTTGGTCACACCCGCGAGGTGCTGGAAGACATCATCCATTGGTGGGACGTCCCGAAAAAGAAGCCGACCTTCGAAGGCGTCATCACCCATGTCAATGGTTAGGGGCCCGCAGGCAGCTCGTCTCCCTATGTCCTAAAGATGGCGGCATATGCATACTCGGGTGTATCCAAGAAGCATTGTTGCGCAGGTCGCCGCAAAGATTACTACCAGCAGCAGCCAATCAACTTCGTTGCGGAGACTTTTTCGTCTGGAGGATGGCTGGGAGGATAACGAAGAACGCGAGACCTTGCAGGGGACCAGCTCGTGATGAAGGTGAGGCTGATCCAAACCGGTAGAAGGCACAGGGTCATGAGCCAGCTTGCCAGTGCCGTTCGAGGCCGGTTACGGAGGGTCACAGCGGCGAACAGGGCATGTAACAACCGCTGAGTCAGCTCGATTTGGCTAGTCATATTCCGCGGGCGTACTGGTGGCCTTAGTAGGAAGGTGCGAGCAGTGTGGGACTGGCAGTCAACACACAAGGGACGCTAACACAGGCGCAGCACGCCGGGTCGAGTTTGACTCCGCTCAGATGCGGCGTGCGGCATCAAGAATCATCCCCACAACCACAGAGTCTAACAGCAGGGAAGATCTGCTCACGGCCCAACGGGAACAGGCTGGCGCCCCCAGCGAAGGCCCTTCAGAGACAACGCCGGGCGCTCTATAATAAACCAACTAGCAGCCGCCACTGGGATGGTTAGCAGCACGCCCAGCACCGTGTATGCGAACAGACCCAGATGGTGCGCGCTCGCAAGGACGAGCGTCTGCTGAACCGGGAAGCCATAGAGGTACATGCCGTAGGAAATATCGTTTGTAGCCCCGACCTTGCGGCACCAAGCAGGAAGCATGATGCCCAGCCATAGGCATAGGTAGGCGACGGGCAATGCAGTGAGGCTGCGTCCGAACCCGAAAACAAGGGCGCAGGTCAACAGGACCACCGAAGTGCCTGCCAGCGGCCAACTCACGGGTATGCGGTCGGCATAAAGGTAGATAACCGCGCCAGCCGCGAAGTATGGAACAAGGAATGCCAAGTCACCTGGAATCCCTTCAAAGTCGCAGAGGTCAACGACGAAACTGCCGACAGTCATGAATACGAAGGCTGCCAACGCTAAAGACTTCACCTTGCGCAGCGCCGGGATGAAAAGTGCCAACCCAACCGCCACATAGCAGAACAACTCGTAGCGCAGGGTCCACAGTGAGCCGTTCCAGTTGTCGGGAAACGGTGCGTCTGCCAGCGTCGGCCCCAGTGGGTTCATGCCAAAGACCATGCTGGCGTTGCCCGCCACATAGAAAAAGCCCATTTCCGGGGTCCACCCGCCACGGAACAAGCCCGAGACGGCAGCGAACCCAAAACCCACGGCAAACAGGCAGCCCCAATAACCGGGCATGATCCTCAGCAGCCGCCGCCACATGTACGAAACGAAGTCCGTCCTGAAACGGCTTCTGGTTATCAGGTAGCCACTGATGGCGAAGAATCCGCCCACGGCAAGACTGCCAATCGATAACCCGCCAACCTGCAGTTCAGCATCGAATCCGCCGATAGATGATGCATGGGAAACTATGACCACCGTGGCAAACGCAAGCCGAAGCAGGTTCAGCGAATTATGGCGCGTATTTAACCGCTGGTTGATGGTTTCCATGATTCCCCCTGAGCCTGAATTTGGGACAGCTCACAGTTTAGCGGCAACGTTTCACCGAACGACGGAATAGGACACTCGGTTGGATGGCCGCGACAGGGCGGGGTTCCAGTTCTTGGAAGTGGTCGCGGATGTACCGTAGGGGCGAAAAGATGCTCGCCGCCAAAATACTCCGGTGCTCGCCCCGAAACAGCTGGGATACTCGCCCAGAAGCCTCTGGCGTCGTGCGAAGGCCCTTTCCTACCGAACTCCATCAGTCAGTCCAGATGCGATGGCTGAGACGGGACCCAGTCAGGCTATCCCCATTTCGACGTGCCAACTGCTCCTCAAGCAAGTACTCGAGGCATGCGTTCTTATTGCACCACCCCATATGCAGTGACTGGCAAGAGAAGGCTAGCTACCCAAATGAGGGACAGGACGGCTGCGATTAGCCCAGTTACGAAAGCCATCAACCGATCTCGAAGGAACAGCAGGAGGAGAAAGGACGAGGCAGCATCTACAAGAGCGTATGCGGAGAGTAGTGCCACCAGGCCGAACCTGTCTGCCTGTGCGGAAAGTGCTACGGCCACCACGATGACGGGGACGACGATAATAGTAACCTTTGAAGCACTCGGCGAGAGGAACCTGAATGTCATGCGTTGTGCCACCGAGGACGCTGCGGAAACTACGAGCCAGAGGGCTACGATTGCCGCTATCACGAAGTATTGCGGGAACAGGATGTAAGCTCCCGCGGAGCCGACCAGAGCAACGGTCCCAAGCAACACGCCCAACTGTCGTAGGAAGCTCCGAGCAGCCTGTGGGGACTCAGTGCCTTGATGAACCAACAGCGGCATCACCGCGTTTACGAAGGTAGCGGCGACTGACCCCACGATCTTCATCGGCAACGACAGAAGAGTAAGTACCGCTGGTGGAAGCACGAGTGCGATCGACTGCACTATCATCAGGCCCCCGTAGCCCACGAATGACTTCGTGAGGAACCACCAGTGCGCCGTGTGCCTACGTACTGATTGGGCCGGCAAACGGTTTAGTGCCGTGTGTCCGACTTTTTTCCTAGTCATCACGACCAAAAAGAGCGCATTGGCTGAGCAAAGGGCCCCCATCATCGCGGTCACTGTGTCATCCGATGAGGACCAGGGCACTAGGAGAACGAGCGTGGCCAGCGCATTGGCCGGGAGGGCGACGGCTGCCACCCACCGAGGATCTCCCTCTGCTTCTGCAGCTACTGCCATGTACCACAGCCTTGCCTGAAGGATGGCGTTGACCGCAGCGAGAACTAGTATGGGTAGGAGCGCGTCACTTACCCGGCCCTGTGCCCATAACCATCCGGCGCCGCCTGCCACCGCAATCAAGGCTGCTAGCGGGACGCACCATCCGAAGCGAACCGCCCCCCTTCGCGTCACGCGGTTTGCGCTGAGCATCATAGGATAGAGAACGCCAACAATCAGAATCTGGGTCGGTAAATTACCCAGGTTGAAGAGATAAAAGTAAGCATCCGTTGCGTTGCTCGGGCCATGTCTCCAGAGAAGCGCTGCCAACTGAACGAGGCCGGAAAGTTGAGAGGCCAACGACAGCGCGGGTGCACCTAGATGCCTGCCGCCGCGCACAAACTTTGCGCGGGCACGATCGATTGTCGCGCTAAATGACATGTCGGAGAGCGCGGGCACGTGAAGCAGTGCCCTTAGCGATTGAAGCCACCCCTCGGCGACGGTCCTCTTCTAAGACTGCGATCACAATGGCTCTGTGCATCAATACCATACCTAATTCAGTGCTTTCGCGGTACCCTCGTTCCGCTGGAAGTGGAGGCCCAGAAATTCATACACGAGGTTCTTAATGAGTTCAAGTTTCTGAATATTTCTGTCAAGAAAACCAGCCGATCGAGTTCACTCAGCGCGATGCAGTCTTTTCGCAGAGCTGGAAAAAATCAGAGTTGAAGGTGACGATACCAGCATCGGTCGACGTTTTCCCAATGACCGCAACCCCCGCAGCCGGCCAAGCGTGCCCAGGCGCTGGCCCGGACGGAAGAACTCGTGAAGGCCCACCCCCTTAACCTCGTCCTGTCATTTATGCCGGCGGCCGGCGTCAGGACGGAAGCACGAATCATCACCGAGATCGTCGGCAAAGACCTCGCCTCCGCAGGACATCTGACCTCCTACTCCGGTTTCGCCCCGTGACCTGGAGATCGGGCACCTCTATCCGCGGCGACCATCCGTCGAAGAAGGGCAACAAAGTCCTCAAACGCGCCCTGTTCCCCTCCGCCTTCGCTCACCTCTCTCCCGAGAGCGGTGCGATGTCCTCTTCGCAATGCTCCGCGATATGACCCTCTACGTAGCACGCCCGATCAAGGCAGCCTGACCCCTTGACGAAGAACATAGGGACACGTTACCAATTCCCGCACCCGATCACGCCGCTGCTGGCACACGATATGCGCACAACCTCTGACGCTTTGCTTATTGAATAGAGTCAAGAACTGCTTTAACCCGCTTGATATAGGACTCACGACTCAATTCGCTACTCCAATACCTCCGAATCTCCTCATGATTCGGTGATGCAGCTTCGGACGCTTGCCTTAATTGTGGGATGAGCGGCGCTTCGGGATCAAGTAACCTAACGCCAGTGCAGGCCCAATACTCTGCCATGCCCGTCGTGTGCGTCGTGACTACAGGAATGCCAAGTTGAAGTGCGCCAATTAGAACCATGTGCCCCGCAGCTCGATAATTCTCCCTAAGAGGCAAGAACACTACAGAACTTTCTCCCATTAGCTGCCCGAACTCACTCTGACTTATCGGACCGCTATGGTCAATGGATCGCGTACCGGCGCGCCATGAACGTTTCTCGGTCCCTGCCGACACAACGAGACTTACGGGCTCTGACGCTTGTTTGATCTCATCTTCCAAAGCAGCAACCATATCAAGGTCGCGGTCCGAAGACCCGCCGACAAAGATTCTAAGGTCGCTGGTTCTGACTGCAGGATAATCATAAGCGAAAGTATTTCCGTAACGCATAAATTGGGCGTTTCCACCGGCTTCGTTCCAGAAACTAGATTCAACCGCAGATAGAGTTATAACAGGGGCATCTGCAATTAACATGCGCAGCAACTGCCAACTTCGGCTTCCCCGGTGGGAATAGATCCCAGTAACAACAAACCGGGACTCACCGAGCACTTTCAGTGCGGCCGCTATCCAGGGGTTAGTAGCTAAAAAGGGCCCTTGGATGCATGACAACCGGACGCGTAGGGCAAGCCTTAAGGCGTCAAGGCCTATTCCGAGCATGCGGCTTCCGCATCTGCGTCCACCCTGGCTGACATGATTGAGGCGAACCACTCGGCTAACTTTCGAGCTCTTTAGCCAGGCTTCATCGCTTTCAGCGGTGGTCTCCCCTAGGACCAACATTACATACCTAGTGTCCTGCACGGGGATTACCACCAACCCATGCAGACCACGCATCTTCTGCGCCGAGACGCCATATTTTGGCTGCTTTCAAAATCTCTTCGGTTCCTCCTGAACAGGCAAATCTCAGCGCCCCGACCCATGATCCCTCATCTTCCGCTTGCGGTGACGTGACGAGCAGCCGAGACCCGATTCCAAGTATCTCCGCGAGATTGGTTCCAGCAGGTCCTACGAAAGGAGTTCCTCGCTCCAAACACCTGAACGCAATTCCGCTTTGATAAAAGCGGCTATATGGAATTACCACCGCGCTGCTAGTGTCTATCAGCCTGTCCAGTTCATGCTCGGAAACGAATCGAGACTGCACAAACCATCCTGGCAGTTGAGGCCATCCGCGTCCCCAAATTTCGAGATCTGCTTTATTCCGGAAGGCTTCAGCGATTCCGTGCAGTGCATCCAGGTCCCGATCCGCTTTGTATTGGCCAAGCACTCGTATGAGGGGGCGTGCTTTTTTCTGGCCATCCCCAAGTTTTGATGCGAGTGGCATCATAACGGGATGAGGAAGAATGTGAAAACTGGAATCATCCCAGCCCGAGCGTTTCAATTCCTCAGCGGCCGCTGCACTGTGAACAATCATGCCGGCCCGCCGATTGAAACGGCGAACAGCCGATGCACACTTCTTCCCATAGCCGAGCGAACGCACTAACGGTTTAGGATCGTGCATAACTACGCTTATTCGCCCGCGAACAATCATCTTGACGAGCAAAAGGTCGATAAATCCCAATACGGGCCACGTGATGAGCGTGGCCGTAGGCTGACCGCGCGCTACCTCTTCCCGAGCCTCAAGGAGGCTCCTAAAGTAGTCAATGACCCATCGGAGGCGGGAACCTTTCGACACAGATGGCTCATACATGGATATGACTCGAACATCAGTTCCTTGTGCCATGAAGGTTTCTCTCAAGGCCTCGGCATAATGTTTGAGAGCACCCCCCAGGGGATTGATTAAGACTACACTTTTCGGGAGGCTCGCTTCAGCCTCCTTGAACCGCAACCCGTCACAGAATCCCTTAAAGAGGTCCGCCCATCCGTCCCTGGGACGCCGGTGCAAAGTGTCAGCAAGAAGCGCACGAAGGAGGGAGTAACTCGATGCAGCGAGCCCCCGGATCGGGCGCCCCAGCTTTCGATTCAGTATCAGAAGGTTTCTGGTCAGAAAATACGGTGGGACGCCATTTGAACTTTGCCAAACAACTGCAGTGGGGACAAGCCAGCACTCCCACCCGGAGCGGGCGAGTTTCATTTGAAAGAATGTTTCTTCCATGTACATGAAAAAGTCTTCGTCGAAAGCATTCCGGAATACCACAGACGACCGAAAAAGAAGAAAGGCACCGTCTAGCCAATCAGCGCGCCGCGGCGACTCTTTCATTACGAATCGTCGGTCCGACATATGCATTTTATGACGTGGTAAACCTAATTGTCGGGTCAAGTAACCGCCCATAGACCAAACACATTGGGAACTTGCGCCCGTTACCAGCATTGGTCCCGCTACTGCGGCTCGGGGACTACTTTCCATATGCATGAGAAGTTCCCGAATCGCTCCCATCTCCGGGACAGACTCGTGTGTGCTGACGAGAATGAATTCTGGAGAGTCGATGGCTCTATTCCAGAACTGAAATCCTTTGTTCGCCGCTGCTCCGTACCCAATATTCTCGCTAAACTCGATCAGCACCCCGTTTGGCAATGATTCAATGAATTCGGTGCGCCGCTCAGGCTGTTCGCTGTTGTCAACGACAAGAATCCTATCAGCACCAATACCTTCTTCTATCAAACGTTGCACAGTATTAGCAATGGCAGCATAGTTGCGATAATGAACAATAACCGCTGCAGTGTTTTCCAACGTCATTCGTCCTGCCCTCGTTCAACAGTGATTCAGGTTCACTCGGCTACCCCATGCAACCACAAGTCGGCTTGTATCCTTCCCGGTACATCGGGTAACACAGCTACGACCTCAGATTTGGGTCTTACCGACCTTCCAGCCAGCACAATGGCTGTGGCCAGTTGAGTCGCCGTGGCGGAAGATGGAACCACAACGTGGCCGTTGTCGCTTAACCAATGACTTAATCCCGTCTCGTCTGTTGTCACCACTGTCAGTCCGTGCGAAAGGGCTTCAGTGATAGGAAGGCCGATTTGCTCACGCCACCGCCCGTAGCGTTTCGAAGGGGCAATTAGGACGTGAGACCGGCGCATCACATGCTCCGTTTCGGCATGAGGCAAAAAACCTCTGTAATCGCGAGCCAAGGGGTTCTCACTCACCCACTGCTTAACTTCCTGCTCAAGATAGCCGGAACCGACTATTGACAATTTAGCCGTCGGCATTTGTATTTCTACCGATGGCCAGGCTGTCATTAATTCGCGTAATCCTTTTCGCTCTTCCAGTTGACCAACGAACAAAAAGCGAAGATCAGTCCCGCCAACCTCTGGATCGCCAGTATATTTTGATATTGGCAGTCTCGGAATGAGGCGCCAAGGCACGCTTCTGACGAACGGGATACGATGGTAAGTCTCGATGGAACCATTGCTGCCATAAGCGATACGGTCAAAGAATACTCTGATGTAGACCCCGAGAAACAACCCAAATGGCCGGGTCAGTAGCTGACCAATTCGGCGGTTGGGGCAAACAAGCGTTTCGAGGTTGTTGTTTTCAATAGCAAAGGAGACAATGCGGCGGCGCTTGAAGCTCATGACTGCGCTCAGCTTCCACACTATTGCCATCAAAATCGATCTCGGAAGGAACCGCACCCACAGGGGCTCCGGCAGTTCGAGAATCGCAGCATCAGATTTAGCGAGCATGCTGAGGCACTCAACTAGACTCACTCTCGTTGCCCAGCTGGGTACGGTCGTTCCTGCGAGGTCGAATTTTGTGCCGAAGAAGTATAACTCGCCTGGAGCAGCGAAATGACTATTGTGCTCAACGTGTGCTGCTCGAAGCTCGGGAATTACGCGGATACTATGTTCGGCATCGATTACTGGCACGGAAATCGTTGGGTCCGGCTCTTCTTTTCCACGGTTTGCCCGAAGACCAATCTTTCTGATAGCTTTCACCGTTGCTTGATATCCGCGTAGGTTCTTGCCTCTTTGCGTGCTTCGCATCGAGCCAAGTCCGCCAGGATGCGATCGTATTTCTGACAAACGCCATCCCATGAATATTGTTCCAGTGCACGTTCAATCGATGCTTCACTGCTGGCTTCCGCCGCTCCAATCATAGTCCGCTGGAGGGCGCTTCGGATTGCGTCCGAGAACGGTGGCACGTACACGGCAACGGCACCGAGAACCTCACGGTTGTACACCGTGTCCCGGGCCACAATCGGAGCTCCACACGCCATGGCTTGAACCAAAGCAGGATTTGTTCCGCCCACACTGTGTCCATGGAAGTAAGCACCGGCATGCTGCCATAGCGAGAGTAAGCGGCGGTCGTCGCTTAGGTGCCCCAGCCAAACGACATTCTCGTTAGCATCATGTAGCTGCTGAGCTCTTTCATCCAGTTCGCCACCATATCCAGACGACCCGACAATCACAATCTTATAGTCGTGCGCCATATCTTGCACTGCGTCAAAAAACTGAGGAATGGTGTTTTCTGGAACAAATCTAGCTACCGCGAGTATGTATCCCCTGTGTTCAAGTCCGTCTTCGACAGGCAGGTCCTCCGGGAATTCTGCGCCGTATGGTATAAAGACGCTTTCTCTATTGAACGCCGCCTGCCAGACCCTCTGTATCTCCTTGGAATCTGTGATGAGTTGCTTGGCGAAGCGGGCGGTGAATTTAGCGCCAAGCTTGAAGACCATCCTCGCTAACTTACCCCACTTAGCCCGCTCCCATTCAATTCCGTCCACGATGACGGCCACTGGGATGCCGCGCATAGTGAGCAATGGAACCCAAAAACCGTTCGCAACGTTCATAACCAGTGCTACATCGGGCTTTTCTATCAGGGCATGCATGACAGAAGTTAGACCAAAAGACAAAGTGCTGAGGGATTTATTCTCGATACCCCGAGTTATAACAGTCCGCACCGCTGGGTCGCGGTCGGGATCATCTTCCAACGTTGATCCGTTTCGACCATAAACGGTGACGTCCCAGCCACGTGCAGCCAAATAGGGCGCTAGCTTTCGCACTGCGGTTTCAAAGCCCCCATAGTAGCTGGGATAGCCTCGCGTTCCGATGATAGCGACAGATTTCGTCATTCAGCCAGCCTTTTCATAAAGTTCTTGTTCACGGCTTGCACACCAATGCCTGTGACCCACCCGAGCGGAGACCTAGGCGCAGCTGGCCTCCTCCCAGATTCTACAGAAGGGAAAGACTGCAAAAATTCGATGATGCACGCGCGATCTGCAAGTTGTCTGCCTTGCCGCTGATTCCCCTCTTCTTGACGAAGATGGACCAGGTGCGCCAACTGAACATCGCTGCGCCCGAATCTCACCGCGCTGATGCACAAGGGCGCGATCGTCGGCCATGAACCGGTACACGAAGGCCGGATCGTCGACATTAATGTCCAGTGCTGCGATGCTTGATGTGGATCATCCCAATCCCCTATCGGGGACCGGATTGGCCTTCCATTTGTAGAAGGCCTCCTTGGAGCAAGCCAGCACCGGCAGACCGCCGCGACGGGGGACTCAGTCCGACGGTAAGGTCGAGGATCAACGTAAATTCAATTCTGGGAGCAACTCCTGGGCGAAGAACACCGCGGCCCGGCGCATCGTTTTCCTGCTGCAGCAGCCGTATCCGTTTCTTCTCGTCGCGTAGCTCAGGCTTCCCTTCTCCGTTAGGCTAGGGCCGGACGCCGTCTTCGATGACGCACTTCTTTAGCCAGAAATGCAGGGCCACCTGGGAGATGCCGAACTCCTTGATACCTGCGCCAGCGGGGCTTCATGTTTCCGCGCTACGCTGAAATTGCGGCCAAACTCGGCGGGTAGTAGGGCTCGAGCGAGGAACATCCTGCTGCAATGAATGAGTCGTCATATGTCGGGAGCCAACGGAACAGGGTGCGGTTCACCGACCGTGGCGCTTTAGTCCAGCCCAAGACCCATCTAGTAGAGCCTAGGTACGGTGACGGTCTGGAGAGTCGCTGCACGGGGTCATACGCTCCTAATCCTTGAACACCGCGTCGATCACGCCCTGCGCCCACTCAAGGATGGCCAGGTCGGCCAGGTCCTTGCCGCCGATCCGGGCGGTTTTGGGCTTAGGAATGAGGATAAAGTCCAGCGCCGGTTTCACCTGGGAACCCGGGTACATCCGGTTCAGCCGCATCACCTTGGACTCCCGCAGCGATGCCGGCGCGAACTTGATGAAGTTGCCCTGCACGGCCACGTCGGTCAGTCCGGCTGCACGGGCCTGCACCCGGAAGCGTGCCACGGCTACCAAATTTTGCACGGGTTCCGGCAACTCGCCGTAGCGGTCCGTGAGCTCGGCCACCACTTCGTCGATGGCTTCGCCGGTGGTCGCCTGCGCCAGCTTCCGATACGCCTCCAGCCGCAGCCGCTCCCCCGGCACGTAATCGTGCGGCAGGTGCGCGTTCACCGGGAGCTCGATCTTCATCTCGGCGACCTTTTGCTCGGCGTCGCCGCGGAAGTCGGCCACCGCCTCGCCGACCAGCCGGATGTACAGATCAAAGCCGACGCCGGCAATATGTCCGGACTGTTCTCCGCCCAGCAGGTTGCCCGCGCCGCGGATCTCCAAATCCTTCAGGGCCAACTGCATGCCGGCGCCCAGCTCGTTGTGCGCGGCCACGGCTTTCAGCCGCTCGAGGGCAACTTCGCCCAGTGGTTTCTCTGCGTCGAACAGGAAATAGGCGTAGGCCCGTTCCCGGCCGCGGCCCACCCGCCCGCGCAGCTGGTGCAGCTGGGAGAGGCCGTACCGGTCCGCCCGGTCAACGATCAGGGTGTTCGCGTTGGAAATGTCCAGCCCGGTCTCGATGATCGTGGTGCAGACCAGGACGTCGAAGCGCTTCTCCCAGAAGTCAACAATGATCTGCTCCAGCCGTGACTCGCTCATCTGCCCGTGCGCCACTTCCACCCGCGCCTCGGGCACCAGCTCCCGGATCCGCGCCGCCTGGCGCTCGATGGACGACACTCGATTGTGCACGAAGAAGACCTGACCCTCGCGCATCAGCTCGCGCCGGATGGCCGCGGTCGTCTGCTTGTCGGTGTACGGGCCGACATAGGTCAGCACCGGATGGCGCTCTTCCGGCGGGGTGGCCAGCGTGGAGGTCTCGCGGATGCCGGTCAGGGACATCTCCAGGGTGCGCGGGATTGGCGTCGCGGACATGGCCAGGACGTCCACGTTGGTGCGCATCTTCTTCAACGCTTCCTTGTGCTCGACGCCGAAGCGCTGCTCCTCGTCCACGATGACCAGGCCCACGTCCTTGAACTGGACCTCCTTGGACAACAGCCGGTGCGTTCCGATGACGACGTCGATGCTGCCGTTCTTGATGCCTTCCATCGTGTCTTTGGCTTCCTTGGGGGTCTGGAAGCGGGACAACGCCTTGACCCTGACGGGGAACCCGGAGAAGCGTTCGCTGAACGTCTCGAAGTGCTGCTGGGACAGCAAGGTGGTGGGAACCAAGACGGCAACCTGCTTGCCGTCCTGGACCGCCTTGAACGCGGCCCGCACCGCGATCTCGGTCTTGCCGTAGCCCACGTCGCCCGAGATCAGCCGGTCCATCGGGACTTCCCGCTCCATGTCTGCCTTGACCTCGTTGATGGTGGTCAGCTGGTCCGGCGTTTCGATGTAGGGGAAGGCTTCTTCCAACTCGCGCTGCCACGGGGTGTCCGGTCCGAAGGCGTGCCCCCGGGAGGCCATCCGGGCCGAGTACAGCCGGATCAGCTCCCCGGCGATCTCCTTGACGGCCTTGCGGGCCTGGCTCTTGGTCTTTGCCCAGTCGGATCCGCCCATCTTGGACAGGACGGGGGTCTCGCCACCCACGTACCGGGTGACCTGGTCCAACTGGTCCGTCGGCACGAACAGCCGGTCCCCGGGGGCGCCGCGCTTGGACGAGGCGTATTCCAGCACTAGGTATTCGCGCATGGCCTTGGCGGGTCCGGCGCCGGTGGAGCGCTGCACCAGTTCAATGAACTTGCCCACGCCGTGCTGCTCGTGCACCACGTAGTCGCCCTCGGTCAGCTGCAGCGGATCCACGGCGTTGCGCCGCCGCGACGGCATCTTCCGCATGTCCTTGGTAGAGCGTGCGGTGGCCCGGCCCAGCAGGTCGGCTTCGGTCAGCAGGCCGAGCTTCAGCCCGTCGAAGACGAATCCCTTGCCCGTGCTGGCCGTGGTGATTTCGATGATCCCGGGCTGCGGCTCGTTCTCCAGCGATTCGACGCGGGAGGCGGGGATTTGGGCATCGTGGAAGAGTTCGGCCATGCGGGCGGCGGGGCCGGGACCTTCGGTGGCCACCACTACGCGCCATTGGTCGCGCACGCGGGAACCGATGAACTCCATCATTTCGGCCACATCGCCCTGGTAGCCCCTGGGTTCCCTGGCCGCGATGGTCAACGTGTCGATGTCCAGCACGGTTTCGTCGTCCGGATTGAACGAGGTGATGGACCACCACGACACCTGCTGTTCCGCGGCCTTGGCTCGGGTGTCCCCCAGCGACCGGAAGCCGGCCTGCTCCAGATCCCCCTGCAGCGCCAGGTCCAGCGGCGCGTCCCCGCCCTCGGAGGCCGTCGCCCACGCGGCGGCCAGGAACTCGTCGTTCGTCGTCTCGAGGTCATGGGCGCGGCCGCGCACCTTCTCCGGCTCAATGACGACGGCGATGGAACCGGGCGGAAGCTCCCCGATGAACGGCACCATGGCGTCCACCAGCACCGGCGACAGCGATTCCATGCCTTCGACGGCGACGCCCCCGGCGATCTTCTCCAGCATGTCGGCCGCCGCCGGCATCTGGTCCTTCAGCTTTGCGGCGCGGCTCATGACCGAGGGGGTGATCAGCAGCTCCCGGCACGGCGGAGCGAACAGCCGGGACGGGTGCTTGACGTTCTCGCCGGCAAGGGACCGCTGGTCGGCGACGGCAAACCAGCGCATCGATTCAACCTCGTCACCGAAGAACTCGATCCGGACGGGGTGGTCGTCGGTGGGCGAAAAGACGTCCAGGATTCCGCCGCGCACGGCGAACTCGCCGCGTCGGCTCACCATGTCCACGCGGGCATAGGCGGCTTCGGACAGCCGCCGGACCACGTCGGTGAAAGCGACCTCGTCGCCCACGGTCAGCGACACCGGTTGCAGCTCCCCCAACCCCTGCACCAACGGCTGGAGCACCGCGCGCACCGGCGCCACCACCACCCGCAGCGGCGCAGCCCCGTCGTCGTGCTTCAGCCGGCGCAGCACCGATAGCCTGCGCCCCACCGTGTCCGAGCGCGGCGAGAGCCGCTCGTGCGGCAAGGTCTCCCAGCTGGGGAACTCCTCGATCGACTCATCCGGCAGATAGCTGCGCAGCGCCGCCGCCAAGTCTTCGGTCTCCCGCCCGGTCGCCGTCACCGCCAGCACCACGCCGACGCCGAAATCGTCGCCGCCCGAGGTTCCCTCCCTGGCGCCCGATTCGAGCCCCTGCACCATTTCGGCCAGCAACGCTGCCCGCAGCCCGGGCGGTGCGCCGATCTGCAGGTCCTCGCTGCGCTCGCTCACCGGCCGGGCGGCTTGCACCCGTACCCGCGCGAACGATTGGTCCTCGGCAAGGGCAGCCAGCAGTCCGTTCAGGCTCATGGTGGTAAATTCTCCCGGTCGACGTGCAACACAAACACCCGAAGTTCTTCAGAACCCCGGGGCGACCGTTCAACTTTACCGCGAAAGCTCTCTCTGTTCCTTCGCCGGAAGGATGCAGCCCTCCTACCGGACCAGAGCGTAGACGAGCACCGCAACTACGCAAATGGCGAGTATGGCAACAACCGTGTTGCCGACCCGGTGCTGCCTCTCGGCCGGCATCCGGCGCCAGCTGCGGGTGAGTCGATTCAAAGCCATACAGCCCCCACTGTTCGGCCGCCGCCTTTCCCGAGGCGGCGGGCTTTACCCAATGTGAAGAACCTACAAGGCCTTTCTACAAAACGGTCGTGGACAGGTGAAAAGTTATACAGCCGTTGTGCGTGGCAGCCGCGTAAGATGAGTGCTGGTCTCTGTTCCCAACCACCGTCTGGAGTCTTCATGGCGCTCAGCGCTTCCACCACCCTCCCCTACCCAACAGCCAAGGTCACCGAAGCCTTCACCGACGAGGCGTTCCTGCGCCACATCAGCGAGTTGGTCGGCGGCACCTTGGAGTCGGTGCAGCGCGACGGCGATGTATCGGGCGCCTTCACGATCACCGTGGTCCGCAAGGTTCCCAGCGCGCGGCTGCCGGAGATTGCGAAGAAAATGCTGGGCGACTCGCTCACCGTCACCCAGACGGAACGGTGGCAGGCGCCGGCGGCCGATGGTTCCCGCACTGCCGACGTCAGCATGAAGGTGGCGGGCGCGCCGGTGGACGTCAACGCCGTACAGCAGCTCGTTGCCGACGGAGACTCCACCCGGGTGGACCTCAGCGGAGACGTGAAGTCTTCCATTCCGTTCCTGGGCGGCAAGATCGCCGCCGCCGCCGAGCCGATGCTCGGCAAGGCCCTGAACATCCAGGCGCAGCAGGCCGAGGCCTGGCTGTCCGGCCGCGCCTGACCCGGGAGCCACTGCAGTGAATATTCCGGCTGCCCTGGCCTGGGTGCTGATCCTTGCCGGCGTCTGGGCTTTGCTTGTCTGGGCCCCGCATCTCGTCCGGGTGTCAAAGGACCCCCGCTCCAAAGACGAGAAGGGCGCCATGACCCGCTACTTCACCATGGAGTTCATGAAGGCGACCACCTCCATGATCCTGGGCATCGCCACGCTGGTGATCGGCGCCCGCGGCCTCGCGGGCTAGTCTGCCGCCAGCAGGCCAGAGAAGGGGCCGGGCCGCGCGAGTGCGCCGCCCGGCCCCCTTGTGCTGCGCCCAGTCAATCGATCGAGGTTCCCATTGTCACGGGAACAACGGCGGTCACGGCCGAATCAGTCATCGTCAGTATTGAGGCCAGAAAACGAGTCGACCGGGCACTGCAACGCCAAGAACTACCGATCGATATCGGTACTGGCCAAGGCAGCCAAGCCGGCAGCACGAACACTTAACTGCAGCAGGCAACGCCGGCATTGGACCAAACAAAGCGCTTGGCACGTGACAATCCTGCTTTATGTGGGAAAAGCCTGAAGAACGGCTTACTAATCTGCTAGGTTGATTCTCGGCGGCTGATATGCCGCACATCACCGTGCTCAAGCGTATGTCTTGAACACGCTTCGGCCGGGGGGATCCTTGAAATTAGCAAGAGCAATGATGCCGGTTGCTGCCGCTTTTACTTTGGCGGCAGGTGCTATCACAGCGACGCCGGCGCACGCTGCCGTCTCACTCCCGGCAGGCTGCATTTCCGTGGAGTATGCAGGAGGGCCAGCTTTGTCCTCAGCGTCCCTAGAGGAAGTCTCTCACCTCGAATGCAGGACGACGGCCAATGGTGCGAACTTCACGCAGTTCATTAAGCTGGACAGGCTCGACATTGGCAGCGTCGAGCCTGACAGGCCGCCGAACGGTGCGATGACCAAACTGCCGATGCTCCCGGCATCACTCAAAACACTCATGCTCAATGCACCCAAGATGACCGATTACTCGGCCTTGGGCAGCGCCAAAAACTTGGACTGACTCAGCATCAATTCCCCCACGAAGGGGCTGAAGTTCGCGAACATCGCCGCCGGCAACCCCAAGCTGAAGACATTGCTCATCTCCCCCTACACAACTGCCGTTGATGCGTCCCCGCTGGAAAAGCTAAAACACCTGGAACTATTGATGCTCACCGGCACGTTTCCCGATGTCCGGGCTACCGAATCGGTGTGGACTTCGATCACCTTCCCCAAAGGTTTGAACGGCCAGACCATTCTGCCTCCCAACGGCCGCGCACATGACAAGCTGGGGAAATATCTCCAGAAGCGTGAATTCGACTATGATGCCAAGACGTCACGAATACGTTTCAACATGGGCCAGGAACGGGACTTCAATTCCTATCTGCATTTCACAAAACCAACCGCGGCTCAGCCAAAGCTGAAAGAAGTCCGCATCGAGTTCGACCGCAATCTGATTGTTTCAGGTCTTTCCGAATGGGCCAGGGACAAGAAGGCAAAATTACAGCTCACCGGTGCCCCATTCATCGGCAACACGGTCACCGCACGTCTCAACGACAAGTCCAAGTCCTACATTGACGCCTACCAGTGGTACCGCAACGGCGTCGCCATCAAGGGTGCGAGCAAGAAAACCTACAAGTTGACCACGGCAGACCTGGGCAAGAAAATTACGGTCAAGGCCACTGACCGCACGGATCGAGCCAGCCACCCTTGGATCAAAATCGCACCATACTCGGTCACGCTCACGGCCACCGCTAAGGGGCAATACGGGTTCAAGGCGCACAAGATTCAGATTTCCGGCACCGCCGCGTCCGGGAGAACGTTGACCGCGAAATTTGCCAAGTGGGGCGGATCGCCCAGCAAATACTCCTACCAGTGGTACCGGAACGGAAAGGCGATCAAGGGTGCCACCAAAGCCACCTACAACGTCACCGTAGCCGACAAGGGCCGCAAGATCGCGGTGAAAGTTACCGGGACCAAGAAGAACTACCAGGCTAAGTCCTCAGCCTCCGCGGCCATAACTGTGCGGAACTAATTCTCTCTCAAGGAGTCCGCGCTTCGCGCCTGCCCGTCACCCCTTTTTGATCCGCTCAGTTCGCCGCCAGCAAGGCTTCCTCCAGCGCCACCCAGGCGAGCATGGCGCACTTGACCCGCGCGGGGTACCGGGAGACGCCGGAGAAGGCGGCCGCATCTCCGAGGATTTCTTCGTCGGCCTCGACACTGCCCCGTGAGCGCATCAGTTCGCGAAAGTTGTCCACCACCTTCAGCAGTTCCTCCCGCTCCATGCCTTGCGCCAGGTCGCTCAGCACCGATGCGGAGGCCATCGAGATGGAGCAACCCTGGCCGTCCCAGCTGACGCCGGAGAGCACGGTTGCGGCGCCGTCCTTGTGCACGGCGGCCCGGAGCGTGATTTCGTCTCCACAGGTGGGATTGAGCATGTGCGACTCGCCCGACTTGTCTCCCGGCGGCGGATAGGCCAGGGGCGCGCCGTGCCGTTTCTTGGCGTGCTCCAGGATGATCTGCTGGTACAGCTGCTGCAGTTCAGCACTCACGTCAGTTAACTCCAAAGAACGGGCGGACCCCGGCGACAGCCGCCAGGAAGGCGTCGACGTCGTCCGTGGTGTTGTACAGGTAGGTGCTGACGCGGGTGGTCGCCACCAGGCCAAGGCGCCGGTGCAGCGGCTGCGCGCAGTGGTGGCCGACACGCACGGCGATACCCTTGTCGTCCAAAAACTGGCCGACATCGTGGGCATGGACGCCCTCGACATCAAAGGCGGCCAGCCCGATCCGTTCGGCACCAGCGGCGGGGCCGAGCACCCGGACACCGTCGATCGCGGCGAGCCCTTCCACCAGCCGCTGCCCCAGTTCCGCCTCCCAGGCATGGATACGGTCCATCCCGGTCTCCTGGAGGTAGTCGACCGCCGCGGCCAGCGCCACCGCCTGCGAGATGCGTTGGGTGCCGGCTTCGAATCGTTGCGGGGGCGGCAGATACTCAGCCTGCTCCATGGTCACGGTGGTGATCATGGACCCACCGGTCAGGAACGGCGGCATGGCGTTGAGCAGCTCCGCCTTCCCGTACAGCGCGCCGATGCCGGTGGGGCCCAGCATCTTGTGGCCGGAGAAGGCGGCAAAGTCCACGTCCAGCGATTTCACGTCCACGGCCATGTGCGGCACCGATTGGCAGGCGTCGAGCACGACGACGGCCCCCGCCTCCCGGGCGAGCCGCACCAACTCCTCCACCGGGTTGATGGTCCCCAGCACATTGGAGGCATGGGTAAACGCCACGACCTTGGTGCGCGGACCAATGACCTGCGCCGCCTCGTCGAGGCGCAGCGCACCGGCGTCGTCCACCGGGATGTAGCGCAACGTGGCGCCGGTGCGGAAGGCGAGCTCCTGCCAGGGGATCAGGTTCGCGTGGTGCTCCATCTCGGTTACCACCAGCTCGTCGCCGGGCCCCAGCGCAAACCGCGATGCGGCCTCCCCGCCGCGGCCGGCGCTGGCGTTGGAAAAGGCGTAGGCGACCAGGTTGATGGCTTCGGTGGCGTTGGACGTCCAGACCACTTCGTCGATCCCGGCATTGATGAACCCGGCGACCGTTTCCCGCGCGTTCTCGAAAGCATCGGTGGCTGAGACGGCCAGCATGTGCGCGCCGCGGTGGACGGCGGCGTTGCGCTGTTCGTAATACTCCTGCTCCGCTTCCAGCACGGTGAGCGGATTCTGCGACGTGGCGCCCGAATCCAGGTAGACCAGCGGCGAGCCGTTCACCTGCTGGTTAAGGATGGGGAAGTCGTTGCGGATGCGCCACGCTTCGGCATTGTCGATCATGCCGGCGGCATGTTTGAGCGTTGCGGGAGTGGAAACCACAGACACCTGGGGGTGCTCCTTGAATTGATGGCTGAAACCAGCTTGTCCCGTCGGCTACTCGGCCGGGCCGACAATACGCAAGACAAGTCTGCGCTAATCATCCCACTTCACCAGGCGTCGGTCACCTGAGCCAAGCCTTACCGCTGACTCGTGGAACGGCTTTCAGGGCTCCGGTGGAAAGGCTTACAACGCATTTTTAGCTAAGTTCCACCCTTTTTGAATGAACGATTCACCATTTGCCCCTCGACGGGGTCTATATAACCCTGTCCTCGGCTAGACTTGCAGGGTTTGAGGCTTGTTGGCTAGGGGAAGGACCACACCAGGCTCGTGGAACACAACTACACCGAGGAACAGCCTCAAGGACTGCAACTCCGGGATTACTTGCACATCCTCCATACGCACTGGCGCGGAATATCTGTGATCACCATGCTGGTCACGCTGATGGCGTTTGGCTGGACCCTGCTGCAAAAGCCCGTTTACGAGGCGCAGTCCACCGGTATGGTCATTGCGGCGGCGGACGCCGATATCGATGCACTTGCCGCTGACAATCTGGCCAAATCCAAGGTCAAAAGCTATGCCAGCGTGGCCGAGTCCCGTCCGGTGGCCGAGAACGTCATTCAGCAACTCGGGCTGAATGTGACCGCAGAGGACCTCATCGAGGAAATCACCGTGGAGACCCCGTTGGATACCGCGGAGCTGCGGATCACGGCGGCCGCCCCGAATGCGGTGGAAGCCCGGGAGCTGGCGGATGCCTGGGTTTCGGCCCTGGCGGAGCAGGTGGAGGAGATTGAAACCGGTGGGGATGCGGGGGCCGAGGCCGGGGTCCGGGTCGCACCGTTGGCTGAGGCGGGCTTGCCGACGGCGCCGGCCTCCCCCAACGTCAAGCTCACCCTGGCTATTGGCGTGGTCCTGGGTCTCATGCTCGGGCTCGCGTACGCCTTGATCCGCAACCACCTGGACCGCCGGATCCGGTCGGCGGAACGGCTGGAACGCGAATTCGGCGTTTCCGTGATCGGCACGCTTCCCGAAGACAAGCGGCTGGCCTCGTCCCGGAAGGTGGTAGAGACGGGCTCGCTGGAGACCAACGGGGACCGGGCCGCCCATGCGATGTCCGAGGCGCTCCGCGAGCTGCGCACCAACCTCACCTTCGTGGATGTGGACAATCCGCCGCGGATCATCGTGGTCACGAGCTCGGTGCCGGCGGAAGGCAAATCGAGCGTTACTGCCAACCTGGCGGTCACCATCGCCGCCTCGGGCCACCGTGTGGTGGTAGTGGACGGTGACCTCCGCCGGCCGGTGGTCGTGGACATGTTCGGCCTGGTACCGGGAGCCGGTGTCACGGATGTGCTCACCGGCAGCGCGGAGCTCGAGGACGTGCTCCAGCTGTGGGGCCCGGCACCGAACCTCGCCGTCCTCGGTTCGGGACGCGTGCCGCCCAATCCCAGCGAGCTGCTGGGGTCCCAAGCCATGAACGAGCTGCTCCAGCGCCTTGCCGAGCATGCCATTGTGCTCATCGACGCGCCGCCACTGCTGCCGGTCACGGATGCTGCCGTACTGTCCAAGATTGCCGATGGCTCGCTGGTGGTCATCAGCGCCGGCAAGACCACCGAGGACGAAGTAGGAAAGGCCCTGGGCAACCTGCGCCGCGTGGAGGCCCACGTTCTCGGCGTCATTCTGAACCGTGTTCCCACGCAGGGCGCGGATGCCGCCCAGTACGGCTACTACGGCCAGTACTACCAGCAGGAAGAGGCGGCTCCGGGACGCCGGCCCGCCAAAAAACGCCGCGGCTCCAGGGCAAAGGCCGGTCCGGTCCGGCACGCCCGCGCGACGGATGATTTCCAAGCCGTGCTCAGCGGCGACGAGCGGTCGCCCTCTCGACTGCGCTGATTGCATAGGAAGCCCCTCGTACCCAATCGGTGCGAGGGGCTTCTCTCATTTCGGCTAGTAGGCGCCATCCTTGCCGATGACGGCCTTGACTGTCTTCATCATGATGGTCAGGTCCCCTGCAAAGGACCAGTTTTCCACGTAGTAGAGGTCCAGCCTGACGCTGTCTTCCCACGAGAGGTCGGACCTGCCGCTGACCTGCCACAGACCGGTAAGGCCCGGCCGCACGAGGAGCCTGCGGTGCGTGTACTGCTCGTAGCCTTCCACCTCGCTGGGGAGGGGCGGGCGGGGGCCTACCAAGGACATATCGCCGACGAGCACGTTCCACAGCTGGGGCAGCTCATCGAGTGAATAGCGGCGGATAAAGGCCCCGACCCTGGTGATGCGGGGGTCGCTCTTCATCTTGAACAGCACGCCGTCGTGCTCGTTCCGGGCCGAGAGCTCGTGCAGGCATTCTTCGGCGTTGGGAACCATGGAGCGGAACTTATGCATCAGGAACCGGCTGCCCCTGACGCCGACGCGCTCCTGGTGGAAGAATACCGGGCCGCTGCTGTCCATACGGACGGCCAGCGCAATGAGCAGCATCAGCGGCGATAGGAACACCAGAGCGAGTGCGCTGGCCACCACGTCCAACAGGCGCTTCCAGGCAAACTTCGACCCTTCATAGTGGGGCAGCTCGACGCTCATCAGCGGCAGGCCTTCCACCGGCCGCCAATGAATCCGGGGACCAGCCACGTCCACCAGCTTGCTGGCCACTACCAGCGAGGCTTGCGTGCCCTCGAGCTGCCAACTGAGTTCCTTAACGTACCGTTGGCTTTCGACCGGGGCGCCGGCAACGATCACTGTGTCAAAATCCTGCTCCTTAACGAGCGCAACCACGTCCTCCGGTCTACCGACGATGGGAACGGTCACTCCCTCCGGCAGGTCGACTGCCCGCTCCACAGCAGACCTCACCGCTGCACCGGCCAGGAGGTAGCCGGACTCCGGAGTCTTAAGAACTTTCCGCGCTACATACCGGACGTCCGCCATCTCGCCGACAATGAGGGTCCGCTCCATGTATTCGCCGCGTCCGCGTTGCCGGAGCAATTCCTGCCGCCACAGGCGACGGGTGAGCAACAGCAGGACCAGGCCCAAGGGCAGGGCGATGGCCAGATATCCCCGTGCGATGGGGAAATCGACCAGCATGGTGCCGATGGCAAACACCCCGAAGGTTCCGATGGTGGCGCTGATGACGCGACGATACTCGTCGTTGCCGATCCCCAGAGCGGGAAGCGCCCGGCTGCGCGTCATGGCCAGCGCGGAAATCCACAACGCGCCCAGTACAAACGAAACACCCCAGTAAGCGCCGGCCACGCCGCTGAAATTCAGGTCGGCTTCGGTGACACCGAAGCGGATGATCTGGGCGGCAAGCAGGGCCCCGGCCACCACCAAAAGGTCGGTCACGACGAGGCGGCGCTGAACTATCCGCCCCCACGACCGCAAGCGAGGTGAGCCTCCGGCAGGCTCGGCCCGGTCCCCGGGTTGCGCGTCTGGTGGATCGATTAACTCCTTGATGCGCAAGCCGATCGCCATACCCCCATTGCCTTTCATGTTCAGCAAACTGTCCCGCAAATTCGTATTACTCAGACTGATCCAGTGCCGTATCGCCGCCTAGGAAAGTTCCGACTGCTCCACCGCGACCAGCCGGTCGACGGCCGGAACGAGTTCGCGGGCCATCTGCTGGTAGATACTGTCTTCGCGGCGGTAGGGATCCACGATATCGTCGTCGCTGGGGTCCTCGGGCCGGGTCTCAAAACGCTTCAGCGCCGCGAGGTGCGGCAGCCGTTTCCAGCGCGCCTGGACGTCCTCGACGCTGCTGCCGCCCGGAATCTCCAGCTCGGGATCCGCATCGACAGCATCGAGCATACGTGCCAGCTCCCGTAGAGTGAAGGTGCGCTTCAGGAGACGGGGAGCCAGTTTGAGTACGCGGTCACGATGTTCCGTGGACATAGCGAGCACCAGCGCCGGATCGGCCAGATGACGCTCCGTCAGGTGTCGGGCAACAAAGCCGTGGGAGGTGCCGCCGAAAACGTGCAGCAGCCCGGCGGCGCGGGCGTCCATGGGAGCTCCCGCCAGCGCCTGGATGCCGGCACTGCTGACCTCAAACATCCCGGGCCGGACGGCGTCGAGACGGGTTTGGAGCAGGCGCTCCGCCAGAGGCGACCGGCAGACGTTGCCGGTGCAGACAGTCAGGATCCGGATCATATTCGAACTCTAACCCGGTACGGCTGAGCCAAAGCTCACGCAACGCTCCCCTGGGCGGCGACGAGGATTTTTTGGTGAATCTTAAGCCGTTCCTGCGTCATATTTGACGGAAACCTTCCGCGATCGCAACCAATCCCGACACCGGGCATCCCCTCGTCTGCTCCGAGTGCCCTCTTGGCAGCCGGTCTCTCTCTCTGTACAAAGGAAAGACGCCAGGCCGCCAGCCGGCCCGAGTCACTAGGAGCCTGATGCCCGAACATTCCCAGACGCCCGACCACGACGAATTGCGCAGGGTGGCCGAAGAATCCTTCGGCTGGGACCTGCTCCGCGAGGGGCAGTTGGACGCCATGGCGGCGGCCGCCCGCGGTGAGGACGTCCTGGCCGTGATGCCCTCCGGGCACGGAAAGTCCGCCATCTATCAGGTTCCTGCCGTGGCGTTGCCGGGCACCGCCGTCGTGATTTCTCCGCTGATTGCGCTGCAGCACGACCAGGTGGATGCCATCAACGGCGATCTGGGCGCGCAGCGGGCCTTCGCGGTGAATTCGCACGTGAGGTCCTCCGCGGAACGGGCGGCGTGGGACGCGGTGGCCGGCGGGGAGGCGAAGTTCCTGTTCCTGGCGCCCGAACAACTGGCCCGCGAAGAGACCCTGCGGCGGTTGGCCGAACAGGACATCTCGCTGTTGGTGGTGGACGAGGCACACTGCATCTCGTCCTGGGGACACGATTTCCGGCCCGACTACCTGATGCTGACCTCGGTGGTGAAGCGGCTGGGGCACCCGCCGGTCGTCGCGCTGACCGCCACCGCATCACCGCACACGCGGACGGAGATCGTCGACCGGCTGGGCATGCGCGACCCGTTCATCAACGTGCAGAGTTTCGACCGGCCGAACCTGCACCTTCAGGTCCTGCGGCATCACGAGGACGGCGGCAAGCGGCGGGCCGTGGTGGACCAGGTGGCAGAACTCGGCGGGCCCGGCCTGCTGTACACGGCCACCCGCAGGGACACCGAGAGATACGCCGCCGAGCTGGCCGAGCGCGGCCTGCGGACCGACGCCTACCACGCGGGCCGGACGGCCGCGGACCGGGAGGCGATCCATGAGCGTTTCCAGGCGAACGGGGTGGACGTGGTCGTGGCTACCTCCGCCTTCGGCATGGGTATCGACAAGCCGGATGTGCGGTTCGTGGTTCACGCCGACATCCCGGATTCGCTGGACAGTTACTACCAGGAGATCGGCCGCGCAGGCCGGGACGGCGAACCGGCGCGGACCATCTTGCACTATCGGTCCGAGGACCTGGGCCTGCAGCGGTTCTTCGCCGGCGGCGCCCCCGACCCCGATGAGCTCGCGGGTGTCTTCAACGCCGTCCGGGACCACGGCCCCCTCCGGCCCGCGGCGCTGCGCGAACACACCGGCCTGTCGCAGCGGAAACAATCCCGCCTGCTCAACTTCCTGGAGCACAGCGGCAGCATCACCGTGAACCGCAAGGGCTACCGGGCGGTCGGCGGCGCGGACCCCGCTTCCGCCGCGGAAAAGGCACTGGCAGAAGCCGACGCGCGGCACCGGATCGACGAGTCGCGGATTGAAATGGCCCGCGGCTACGCCGAGACGGATCATTGCCGCCGCGACTGGTTGCTGAACTACTTCGGCGAGGAGACGGACGGCTACTGCGGCAATTGCGACAACTGCGAGGCTACGTCCGAAACGGAGGTTGAAGCGCGGGAAGCGGAGATGCCGGAGGGCTACGAGATCCAGCGTCCGGTGAAGCACCGCGAGTGGGGGCCCGGCATCGTCATGGGCACCCAGCCGGACCGCATCACGATCCTGTTCGAATCGGTCGGCTACAAGGACATCGCCCTTTCGGCCATCGAGGCGGACGACGGCCTATTGACATAGGCAGACCCCGCCGGCTGGTGAGCCGGCGGGGTCTGTTTGCTGCCAGTTGTTGCTACGGCGTCGCCGGGCGGATGACGATGGTGCCCATGACGGCGTTGGCGGTGGCGCTGTCAGCGGTAGCGGTCAGGCCACCGGCCCTGGTACCGGACACCGGGCCGTTGCTGTCGGCGACCAGCCAGCTCAGGTGTCCGGTGCCCGTCCCGGCGCCGGTCTGGCGGACCGTCACACCGGCAGGTGCCGTCCAGGACGTCGTCGAAGCGGTCTTATCCGCCCAGTACGACAGAACCCAGTCACCGGCCGCGGCAGTCATCACCGGAGTGGTGTGGGTTGCCCGGCTCACGGTTTCCCGCTCGAACCCGAAGGACGCGGCACTGATCTGTGCCCCGCGGTAGGCCGAGACCGCCAGCGAACCACGCGCCCAGTCGGCGGTGCGTACCGTCACCGTCGCCCCGGCATCCTGCGCCGTGGCAACCTTCGAGTACAGCACCGAGCGCATGGACGTCGTCCCTACCTCCGCAGCCAGGGTCCACCCGGCCGGCGGCGTCAGGCCGACCGTGGCCGAGTTCGCCGAGAACGCCGCGACCAGCACGTCGCCGGCCGCTACCTGCGCCGGCAACTGGACGCTGTGGTTCATGGCCGATCCGGTGTTGGAGCTTGCCACCGAACCCACGAACGCAACCCTGGCAGAGGGAGGCGGCTGCGAGGAACCCGATACGGTCACCGTCCGGGTCACCGACGCGGTTGCACCGGCGGCATCCGTCACCGTCAGGGTCACCCCGTAACTGCCAGCCGCGGTGAAGGTGTGCGAGAACACCTCGCCCGTGGCCGAAGGTCCGCCCGCGACCCGCCAGGCATGAGATGCGATCGTACCGTCAGGATCGGATGACCCCGAGCCGTCAAAGACGCAGCTCAACCCGTTGCACTCCGCCGTGAACGACGCGACCGGCGCCTGGTTCTGCGGCGGAGCGGACGTGCTGGTTCGTGCGATCAGCGACCGGGCGGCCCAGTTGGCGCCGTCCAGGCCCGGGCCG
>NZ_JBNHGF010000001.1:0-71799 GCF_059091005.1 Arthrobacter sp. Y3223164 | reverse complement strand
GGCGCTGGCCACCCGCGGCTTCGGCGACGAGGCGTTCCGCCAGGTCGCGGACATCATCGCCGAGGCCCTCATCGCCGGGCCGGCCGCGGACCTGTCCGGTTTGAAGGCCCGGGTGGAGGCACTGGCCCAGGCGCACCCGCTCTACCCGGACCTGGCACCGGTTTCCGCAACCGAAGGGCGCTGAGGAGCCATCATGGCCGTCGGCGTCTTCGACCTCTTTACCGTGGGCATCGGTCCGTCCAGTTCGCACACCGTCGGTCCGATGCGGGCGGCCGCGGTCTTTGCCGGGGAACTGGTGTCAAGCGGCGTGCTGGACCGGGTGGCCGGGCTGCGGGTGGACCTGTACGGGTCCCTCGCGGCCACCGGCCGCGGCCACGGCACGTTCACGGCGGTGATGCTCGGGCTGGAAGGTTTCCAGCCCGAGCAGATCCTGCCCGACGACGTCGAATCCCGCCTGGCGGAGATGGCCTCGACCGGCGAGCTGCAGATGTGCGCGCGGGTCGAAGGCTCGGCCGGGCGGGTCCTGGCCTACCGGGTCGAGGACATGGTGCAGCACCCGCTCACCGTGCTGCCCCGGCACACCAACGGGATGAAATTCCAGGTGACCGACGACGCCGGCTCGGTCCTTCACGAGGCGACGTTCTTTTCCGTGGGCGGCGGCTTCGTGGTCCGCGACGGCGAGGAAGGTGCCGCCGCCCGGGAGCCGGATGCCGCCCAGGCGACGCTCCCCTACCCCTTCCGGACGGCGGCGGAACTGCTCGAACACTGCCGCAACACCGGCCTGGGCATCAGCGACATCATGATGCTCAACGAGAAGGCCTCGCGCTCCGAGGCGGACATCCGCGCAGGCCTGATCCACATCTGGCAGGTGATGGAGGAATGCAAGGACTCCGCCATCAGGCGCGAAGGTGTCCTGCCCGGCGGGCTGAACGTCCGGCGCCGGGCCCCCGCCTGGCATGAGCGGCTGCGCAAGGAAGACAAGGACCGGGACCACAAATACTGGCAGGAATGGGTCAACCTGGTGGCCCTGGCCGTAAACGAGGAGAACGCCTCGGGCGGCCGCGTCGTCACCGCACCGACCAACGGAGCGGCCGGCATCATCCCCGCGGTCATGTTCTACGCCACGCACTACGCGCCCGGCATGGACAAGGCGACGCAGGCGGACAAGGAAGACGTCATCGTCAAGTTCCTGCTGGCTGCCGCCGCCGTCGGGGTCCTCTACAAGGAGCAGGCCTCCATCTCCGGCGCCGAGGTCGGCTGCCAGGGCGAGGTGGGTTCCGCGTCCTCGATGGCCGCAGCGGGACTGGCCGAGGTGATGGGCGGCAGTCCCGCGCAGGTGGAAAATGCCGCCGAGATCGCCATGGAGCACAATCTGGGACTGACCTGCGACCCGATCGGCGGCCTGGTGCAGATCCCCTGCATCGAACGCAACGCCATCGGCGCCGCCAAGGCCGTGAACGCGGCCAAGATGGCGCTCTGGGGCGACGGGACGCACCGCGTCTCGCTGGACGAAGTCATCATCACCATGCGTGAAACCGGCAAGGACATGAGCTCCAAGTACAAGGAAACCGCGATGGGAGGCCTGGCCGTCAACGTCGTCGAGTGCTAACCGCGCGCCGGTCCGGCTAAGCCTCGCGGGCGGCGGTATTGCCCCGTATTCACTGTCCCTTTTCGGTGTGGCCCTTGATGTCGATCAGGTGCTCCTCCATGGCATCGAAGGCCCCGTCTCCGTCGCGCGCCAAAACAGCCTCAAAAATGCGGCCGTGCCACATCACAGAGCTTCGGACACGCTCCAGCGTCAGGAATTCGTCGGCACGTGAGGGGGCCATCAGGTCATTGGACATCGCCAACAATTCGGTCAGCAGCGGGTTCAGGGAGAGCCGGGCCAGTTCCGCATGGAAATCCAAATCCAGTTTTCTTAATTCCGCGTTCGAAGGCTGGGGGCGGGCCGCCTCTTTGGTGGCGGCATCGAGGATCGACCGCAATTTGGAGACCTGGCCCCGTGCCCTGATGGCCGCCCGCTTGGCGATCCCCGGTTCGATGACAAGGCGGAGATCCATGACGTGATTCATCGGGTCTCCGGCACCGGTACTGCCGGTCAGCGACGAGGAGCCGAAGGCCAAAAGCGGTTCGTCGGCTACGTAGGTGCCGCTGCCGGGGCGGCGGTACAGCAGGCCGACGGCCTCGAGCTCACGCAGGGCTTCCCGCACCGTATTTCTGGACAAGCGGTAATTCTCGGCAATTTCCCGTTCGCTCGGAAGTTTAGCTCCGGGGCTCAGGGTACCGTCCTCAATCCGGGTCCGAATTGCCTCGGCGAGGACGTCTACGCGATCGCTGAATACCAATAAAGGCTCCTGCCTCAGGCTCCGCATATTCGTCCTCTCTATGGGTACCGGCTAGCGGGTCTCCCCCCTGACCGCACAAGTTCCCGGCAATTAAAAGTGTATTTCCCGGCACCACACCTTGTGGTTTAGTGACTCACCTCACTATGCTACCCAAAGTGGTCCAACCACCCTACCGGTTCTGTGAACTAGCAGAGGAAGCCCCCGCAATGAATCAAGCAGCAATCTCAACACCGCACCACTTGGCCACGGAGGCCGGGTGGGCCGTTCTCCAGGAAGGCGGGAGCGCCGTCGACGCGGCCATCGCCGCGGCCGCCGTCCTGTCCGTCGTCTATCCGCACAACTGTTCCATCGGCGGCGATCTGGTGGCGCTGGTGAAGGAACCCGATGCAGAGCCTGAGTGCGTGCTTGCCGTAGGCCGGGCCCCCGGTGCCGGCCGCCTGGCGGACATGAGGGATCGGTTTGGCGAGAAGATGCCGGCCCGGGGACCGGCGACCCTCACGGTTCCCGGAGCCCCCGCCGGCTGGCAGCACCTGCACGAGCGGTACGGGCGTCTGGATCCCTCGACCCTGCTCGAAAGGGCGGCCGAACTCGCCGGCGGCTATCAGCTGTCCCGGTCGGTGACGATGGCAGCGGTCAAAGCAGCAGCTGCCGGAGGAATAAGTGCCGAACTCGTCTCCGCCTTGTTTGGTTCCTCGTTTGAGCCGGGCAAGCGCGTGTCGAACCCGGCGCTGGCGGAAACGCTGCGCCGCATGGGTTCGGCGGGGTTCCAGGAGTTCTACCGGGGCACGACGGGCGAGTCACTGCTCTCGTTTATGCAGGGCCATCGCGCCGAATTCAGCGCCGACGACTTCGCATCGGTCGTCCCGGTCACGGCCGCGCCGCTGTCCCATCGCGGCGAAAGCCACACCGTGTACACCAGCCCGCCGCCCACCCAGGGCTTCGCACTGATCCGGCTACTGGAGAACCTGTCCGCGGCGACGGGCCATGCGGTGACCTCGCCGGATGTCGTCGAGGCCATGCAGGTCAATGCCCGGATCTGCAACCACCTGCGGGACAACATCCTCAGCGAAGACTCCGAACCGTACTTCTACCGCAATTACGGCCTGGAGGACCTGCCGTCGTCGGGAACCCCCGCACTGGCCTCGGCCCGGGCCGACGGAGACACGGTCGGAATTTCGTGCGTGGACAGCACGGGATTGAGCGTGTCCTGGATCCAGAGCCTGTATTCGGCCTTCGGCTCGTACCTGATGGATCCGGCTACCGGCGTCATCCTGCAGTGCCGGGGCTCAATGTTCTCGCTGAACGACTCGCAGCCGAACGCCTTCCGGGGCGGAGCCATGCCGCCGCACACGCTGATGCCGGTCATGGTGACCGACGAGCACGAGCGCATCCGCTACATCCAGTCGACCATGGGCGGCAAGGCCCAGCCGCAGATCCACGCCCAGGTATTGCTGAGGCAGTGGGCGGGCGAATCGCCGGCGTCTGCGCTGCTGGGCCCGCGCTGGATGATCGTGCAGGACGACCAGGGTGCCGATGTGGCCGTCATTGAACAGTCCGTGGATGCCGGGACGCGGGAGCAGTTGGCCGCGAGCCTCGGCAGGACCCGCATGGAGCCGGACTTCACCGACGGGCTGGGGCACATGCAGCTGGTCACGGTGGATTCCGCCGGCGCTCCGGTGGCGGCCAGCGATCCCCGATCGGACGGATCCGGACGCTATGGACCGCTCGGATGACGCTGACGGAAAGGCGTCCGGCAAAGAGTGCCCGGCGCGGCTGGCTGCTTCCCGATCCGCTCCTCTTGACGGTGCTCTCGTTCGGCACGGGCTTCCTTGATGCCCTGACCTACCTCGGACTGGACCGCATTTTCGGCGCCAACATGACCGGAAACCTGATCCTGGTGGGAATCGGACTGAGCGGGGACTGGGCCGAATTGATCCACCCGCTGGTCGCCCTCCTCGCGTTCTGCGTCGGATGCATGGTGGCGGGCCTGTGCAACAGGCTGCTGGAGGCAACAAAGCGGGGATCCCCGGCCCCACGGATGCTGTTCCTCACCACCGGGGTGCTCCTGGCCGCGAGCACCGCCCTCGCTTTCATGAACGGGGGCGGATCTTTGGGACTGGTCATCACCGCCCTCATCGGGGTGGCCATGGGTTGCCAGAGCCTCGCCGCGAGACTTCTGGCGGTCCCCGAGATCAACACCGTGGTCGTCACCTCCACGCTCTCGCAATTCTTCGCCGAGGCCGGAGCGGGCCGAACCTGGCGCAAACGGCGTGTTTCGGCGCGCCAGCTGGCAGCCGTTGGAAGCATGCTGGGCGGCGCCATCGTCGGTGCGGCCGTCGTACCCTTTGCCGGCCTCACGGCCCTCGCCGTTCCCACCGCCCTGGTTCTCCTGATGGCTCTTTTCTGCCGGCGGCTGGAACCCCAGGCGTCCTGACACCTGCCCGCTGCGAGCCCGATCGAGAAAGGGGAAAGAACCAGAGGCTGCCCTGACGGAACAAGCCTCACGTCGATTGCACCAATTCTTCCAAGAACAGGAAATCCAAATGTCTGAGTACAACGCGCCAACCGGAGCGGTGAACCACGCCGACCGGATTGACGACGACGGCGGCAAGCCCGCCAAATGGAAAATTGTCGGCCCCGGGCTCGTCGTAGCGGCCACCGGCGTGGGGGCTGGGGACATGGTCGCCACCCTGGTGGCCGGCACCCAATTCGGTTACCAGCTCTTCTGGGCCGTCATCGTCGGTGTCGTCATGAAGATCGTCCTGGTCGAAGGCGCCGGACGCTACACCCTGGCCACCGGCAAGACCATCTTCGAAGGCTGGCTGACACTCGGCCGCTGGACCACGTGGTACTTCGGCCCGTACATCATCATCTGGGGCTTCGTCTACGGCGCCACCGCCACCTCCGCGGCAGCGCTGCCGCTGGCCGCCATGTTCCCGGTGCTCCCGCTGTGGGCGTGGGCCATCCTGAACAGCCTGGCCGGCTTCGTCATGATCTGGTTCGGCAAATATGCCACCTTCGAGAAAATCACCGCAGCGCTGGTCGGCATCATGTTCGTCACCGTCGTGGGCCTGGCCATCATTGCCGTTCCCAACATCCCCGAAATGCTCAAGGGGCTGATCCCCTCGATCCCGGCAGAAGGCGGCCTCCTGTCCACCCTGGCCCTCGCCGGCGGCGTCGGCGGCACCATCACGCTGGCAGCCTACGGCTACTGGCTGCGTGAAAAGGGCTGGTACACCCCCAAGTGGATGCGTGTCATGCGCATCGATAACTCCATGGCCTACGTCATGACCGGCATCTTCGTCATTGCCATGCTGATCGTCGGCGCGGAGGTCGTCCGCTCGGCCGGAGTCTCCATCAGCGGAAGCGATGAGGGCCTGCTGGATCTGGGCAACGTCCTCAACGATCGCTACGGCGAGGTCGTCGGCACCGCCTTCCTGGTCGGCTTCTGGGCGGCGTCGTTCTCCTCCATCATCGGCGTCTGGAACGGCGTGTCCCTGATGTTCGCCGACTTCTGGGGCCACATGCGCAAGAAGCCCTCCGGCCATCCGGACACCCGCGTGGGGGGCAAGTACTTCAAGTTCTATGTGCTCTGGCTGACCTTCCCGCCCATGCTGCTGTTCATCATGGGCAAGCCGATCGCGCTGATCCTGGCCTACGGCGTCCTCGGCTCGCTGTTCATGCCGTTCCTTGCCCTGACCCTGCTCGGCCTCCTCAACGGCAAGCGGATCCCGAAGGCGTGGGCCAACCGACTGCACACCAACATCGCGCTGGGCATCTGTGCCCTGCTGTTCGGCGTCCTCGGTATCCAGCAGTTGGTCAAGTCGATCGCCCCGCTCTTCGGCGGCTGACACCCAGGGTGAGGTGGCTCAGCGGCTGCACACCCCGCCGGCACGCACGGCGGGGTAGCCGGCCATGGCCGCCACAGCAGACCCGAGGCAAAGACGCCTCGGTATTCATGGGAAGTAGTTACGCCCGGAAGGCCCGCAACGTCGCGGGCCTTCCGTCTTCCCTTGGTACGGCTCCCGCTTTTCGTGGGGGCGCCGGCATTAAACTGCCGGTTCAGCAGGTTCGGGGCAACGATGCCGTGCTCGCCCTGCTAAGAGTTGCAGCGTTTCTTCCGCCGGACGTTGCAGACCAGCCGCAGCGAACGCGGCATTCGCCTGCAGCCGCCGCAGATCCGGTCAGGCCAGCCAGCGCCGCCAGCGTGACTGCTCCGGTTCCGGCGTCGGTTCCGGCTCCGGCTCCTCGCCCAAGGCCAGCGCAGCCTCGACGATGTCGTCCTCGGTCAGCGTCATGACGGCCTCACGATCGAGCGCATCGAGACTTCGTTCCTCGTCCAGCGACAGCCGCAGCGCCTGGCGGTTGAGCGACTGCTCGAACAGCGTGCGGGCGAACCGTGCGTTGCCGGAGTCCTCGCCCGCGTGGAGCCCGGTGAAAATGCGGCGCAGCATCTGGTCCGCACCCGGCTCCAGCGTGTACTCGTGTTGGGCCAGCATCTGGTGGAAGATCGTCTGGAGTTCGTCGATGGAGTAGTCGGGGAACGTGATCTCGCGGGCGAATCGGGAGCGCAGTCCGGGGTTCGAGAGCAGGAAGGACTCCATCAGTTGCGGGTAGCCGGCCACGATCACGACCAGGCGGTGGCGGTAGTCCTCCATCCGCTTGAGCAGGACCTCGATCGCCTCGGGGCCGAAGTCCGCCCGGCCGTCCTCCGGGGCCAGCGCGTAGGCCTCATCGATGAACAGGACGCCGTCCAGCGCACGCCGGATCACCCGGTCCGTCTTGATGGCGGTCGCGCCGACGTACTGCCCCACCAGGCCCGAACGATCGACCTCGACCAGATGGCCTTTCTGCAGTAGACCGACCGCGCGGTACATCTCTGCCAGGAGCCGCGCCACGGTGGTCTTGCCCGTGCCCGGGTTTCCGAGGAACACCAGATGCTGTGATGTGGCCACCTCCGGCAGGCCGTGCGCCTTACGGCGGGCCTGGACCTGGAGCAGTGCGACGAGGGCCCGCACCTGTTCCTTCACGGTCCCCAGTCCGACCAGCGTGTCGAGCTCGGCCTGCACCTCGGACAGCGGCCGGGCCGGCCCGGGCCTCGCACCGATGCGATCGCCGACCAGGTCGTCGACGCGCTCCGAACCGTGCAGCTTGAGCTGATCGGCCAGATGGCCGATGGTTTCGCGCAGGTCGTCGAGCGGATTGCGGCTGGGAGCCATGCACCCACTGTAGTACCCGGTTCCCGCACGGGGTGGGGTGGCCTCACTAGTATCCCCCTTTTGCCAGTGGTTCACGCGACACGGGAGTCTCCGTTTGATAATGCGGGTACTGGCCGGAGAACAATGAGGAGATTATCCCTGCCGATCAGCTCCGTCCCTGACGGCTTGGCTCTGTAATACCTACAGATGTCCAAACAGGGGAAACCCTGGACGCAGGTTGTCCGTAGTTCGCAAGCTGCCATCCTAGGCCCCTCGTTGGCCCTGCAAATATCCGTCTGGATGCGAAGGCTGACCCTTGCGCGGCCGCCGAATGGTGGATAAGTGCGAATGATTTACTTGGAGGCCGGACACCGCTCCAGGATTTGGAAAACGGAATGCTCTCTGAATCTGTCATTGGCCAGCTCCTGACTAACTAAGGGCAACCGATCGTGCCGTTCGGCTGTGGAGTTCCGCCCAGTCTGCCTGAGGCTGCGGCGGGCTTGAGGCATCAGCACACGACAGGTAGGACGTGGGGACGATTCACGGGCCCCTCCCCTAGGTTGACGAAAGGTAGCTTATCGGCGTAAAAACCAGCCTAAAGCAGGGAAGTTTCCCGCCCGGAAGACGACCCGGCCCCGGGGATGGGAGCTGGACAGCTTTGTGCAGACCGACGGAGCGCCGAAAAGTGCCACGTTGCTGAACTGGTCCCCCAAAAGTTGGACTATTCCTAACTACTGCAGGACTGATAAGAGAACAGCGGCTCCGACGATGAGGCAGGCCATGCCAAGGGCACTTAGGCCGAGAAGCCCTGTCCGCTGTACGTCAAGGGGCCACCTTTCCGTCGCGGATTTCTGTAGGCAAATATGGCCGTGGGCATGCCAAGCAAAATACCAGTGCTTATGAGTATCAAAGCCGTCTGCATGGGGTCATGATATTGGCCGTAGGTTGGAGAAAGACTCGCCTTCCGGCTGGGCTTCAAGCTACCCGCGCAGCCCTGAAAACACTACGCTTTGCCCTACCTAACCCATCTCGGTTCGCGGCTAAGAGAATCCAGGCCGGGAGCAGCAGGACTGCACGGTAAAGGAGGCCTTCTTGGATGGAGACTCGGGCATTCCGGACTGGTTGCTTCCGGCGTGGCTGCTGGTTTCTGTCGTACTGATTGCGGCAGCTGCAGTACGCGGCCGGAGATCCAGGGCGACTGCTGCGTCCCGGGAAGTCCACGTAGAAGGTGTGAGGGCCTCTAGAGAGTTCACGGTGACCATCGGGCTGGAGACGTTGCACGAAGAACTTCGTTCAATAGTGTGCAGCCAGAACAGATTTTCACGGATCAAGGCGGTCCCCGGCGGGATGATCATCAACACACGGATCAACTTTTGGAGCTGGGGCGAGGTCATCGAAATCAAAAATTATGAGACAAGCGCAGGCACCAGAGTTTACGCATCTTGCCGGCCGCGGTTGCGAACCACCGTGATCGACTATGGGCAGGGCGCCCGCGACTTGAGCCTGCTGACCGGTCTCCTGTGGGAACGAGTCGGATCACGTGATCTTGACCCCGACCGCTAATTCCTCCACGAGATCTCGATGACCAACGGTCAGCTTCTCTTTCCGTGACGTGGCAGGCCGGCCGCGTTAATGCCGTGGATTTTGGTCGTGCGGTTGGGTAGCGGCCACAGCTGATTCACTGCCACCACCCGATCGAACTCATTCGGAGCTGTGTCGGCCCGGGAATGGACGCTGAGGACGCCGGCGTTGTTGACAAGGCCGTCGAGCCGACCATGCTCAGCGGATATCTCCTCGATGACGTTTTGCCCAACTTGCTTCATCCGACACATCCTTTTAAGCAGTTCCTCGATCACCAACCTGGCTTCAAGCCGAACTACTGGAGCGCCAATGTAGCGATGGATGCCGTCGGCGAACGAGACGTGGGAGAGGGAACCCTTGATTTCCCGGGAGACATCAAACTTTTTTGGATCTTCCCAATGCCGTTCATCCCGATTGCCGGAGACCAGCAAGTCACCGTCGCGCCCTTCATAAGCGCTCCCACAGTTGCTCGAACGATACTCCCTGCGCCGGTCAGGGGCTGCCACCCGCTTCGCCCAGACCCTTCGCTACGCGAGGAAGAAGCCACCAAGGCACGTCCGTCAGTCCGCCCCGTCCTACTCCTTTGGGGTTCATCAGTCCTCCCCTGTATCGGGGTTGGACGGGGCGCGATGCTGGGCGCTCTCACTCTGTTGGTGCCATGGATGGGCGAGCCTAGCTGTCAGACTGACTCTTTGTCCATCTCTGGAGGATCAGACAGTGATGATCGATCGCTCCCTCCAATCTTCTGATAGTCGTCTGCCCTACGGATCTTGATAATCGATGCGATGACCACGCCCACGGCGACTGCCAAGAGGGGGATCAGGACCAAGGCAATGTTCTCGCCGGGTTGCCCGCCGACGACCAACTCGAAGTTCATGAATCCGTAGACGGCAATCGCAATCAGGAACAGCGCGGAAGTAAGCGGTGCAATGAGCGTCTTCCAGATGTTTTCCCCGGAGCTTCTGTCTTTGAACTTGAACCATACGATGACGGAGATGCTCACAAGAGCCATGGAGACGATGATCCCCATGCTGCCAAGTCCAGCAAGTTGTCCGTACAGAGTGGATGGATCACTGCCGGTAGCCACAAGAATCAAGAGGGTGAAAGCCGAAAACACCGAGACGGTTGTCGACGCCCGAGCAGGGGACTTAAACTTCGGATGCACCGTGCCAAGAGTCCGCGGGAGTCCACCATCGACGCCGATGGTGAAGACATACCTCGTCGAGGCGTTATGAATGGACAGGGTGGCAGCCAGAATTGCTGTGATCACCAGCACGCCTATAGCGTCTGTGAACCATCTGCCGATGAACTGCTCTGCGGCGATGGAAAACATTGCCTCCGGCTGCTCGCTCGCTGTGGTTTCAGCCGCCCCAAAGGCGCTAACCAGCATCCACACCGATGCGGCGTACATCAATCCGATGAAGAGGAGAGAAATGTAGGTCGCCCGGGGCACCGTGCGGTCAGGGTCTTTGACTTCATCTCGATAGAGGGCGGTGGCCTCGAAGCCAATGAACACCAGAATCGCGAACAAGAAGCCGACCAGGGGATTGCTGCCTGAGAACTCGGCAAGGTTAAACGGCTGGAGGCTCAACCCTTCTGCGCCGCCCTGCGAAGCAACGGCGAAGTTGAAGAGTAGGAGGAGCCCCACTTCGACGAACATGACCACCATCAAAACGCGCGCGGAAACGTCCACGTTGAAGTAACCCAGGAAGGCAACAAGAGCCAAGGTCGCTAACGCGCCAATCGACCAGGGGACTTCAGGCCCCCCGAAGCGTGTCACGATGTCTGTCAACGTCATCCCGGCGAAGACGTACACTCCGATGCCAATGATGGGGTAGGAGATCGCTGCCAAGAATGCGGCACCCAGCCCCATTCGCCGGCCGAGCCCTGCCGTGATGTATGCATAGAACGCACCCGTGCGAGGCATGCGTCGTGTCATTGCCATGTAGCCGACAGCGAAGACTAGGAGTCCAGCGGTAACCACGAGGAAAGCAGTGGGGGCCGTGTTGCCAACGACCATGATGGTCAACGAGAAGTAACCGGCCATGGTGACTAGAGGGGATGAGAAGGCTAGAACGCTGAGCACAAGCTTCCAAGTACCCATGGTCCCTGAGAGACGGTCGCTGGGACCAGAACTCTTGTCTTGCATTGTGGGCTCAAGGGGAACCGACATGATGAGAGGCCCTTCCTGGCGGATAGCGGAGAAACGGACTGGACGTTGAGAGGCGGATGGGAGTCAGAGCCTGCATGATGCGACGGAATCAGGTTCGCGGCACCCGTGGCTCGTATGGCGTAGATTAACGATCGTTAAGGGATTACCTGTGAGATGATTTTCCATGATGATGGGGTCCCAACCAATCGAGCCCGACGTATTGCATGTTGATCAAATCCCTGGACAGCGGGCCTGCAGCCCTTCGTGACAGTGCGGCACCGGTCCGATGCCGCTGAGTCCACGACGCGCAGGCCATCTGAGGGTCCAAGCACGCAAACTCCTTACTGCTGAGTGCCGTCGTCGGGATTTTGAAACCGGTTCTCACCGAGACAGCAGCAGCGCTTCGCCTTGGCCGCCGCCGCCGCACAGTGCCACGGCTGCTTTGCCAGTGCCGCGGCGCATGAGCTCGTGCACGGCGGAGACAACGACCCGCGCCCCGGAGGCGCCGATCGGATGTCCGAGTGCGATCGCTCCCCCGTTGACGTTAACTATGTCCATGCTGAGGCCGAGTTGTTCCGCCGAGTGCAGGGCAACGGAAGCGAACGCCTCGTTGATCTCGACGAAGTCCAGATCCGCTACTGTCCATCCCGCCGTTTTGAGTGCTTTGCTGATCGCGCGGGCCGGTTTGTCCGGCAGGGAGGTGTCGGGGCCTGCGCTCTGTCCCGGGGCACCGAGCGTCGCAAAAATCCTGAAGCCGTGAGTCTCCGCGTAGCCGCGGGTGGTGAGGACGACAGCGGCGGCACCGTCACTGAGTGGGGAGGCGTTGCCGGCGGTGACCGTGCCGGTTGGGGAGAATGCTGGCCTGAGCCTGCCGAGTGACTCCTCGGTGCTATTGGCGCGCACGCCCTCGTCGGTTTCGGCGAGTTCGGCCTCCCCCCGGTGCTGGGGCACCTTGACGGGGATGATTTCAGCGTTGAAGAGCCCGGCGGACTGGGCGGCCGCCGCGCGGCGATGGGAATCGGCGGCGGCTTTGTCCTGATCGGCGCGAAGGATGCCCATCGCATCATTGGCACGGTCAGTGGCCAGACCCATGCTTATCTGGTCAAAGGCGTCCGTGAGGCCGTCATGAGCGGCGGAGTCTATTAGCGCCGCGTCCCCATAAAGGTGCCCGCGGCGGGAATCCCGCAGCAGATGCGGGGCGTTGCTCATGGATTCCTGCCCGCCGGCGACCACCACCTCGGCTTCTCCAAGCCGCAACAGGCGGCTTGCCTCGATGATGGCGCTCAGCCCGGATAGGCAGACCTTGTTGACGGTGGCCGCGTGGGCGCCGAGGGGGACGCCTCCGGCGAGGGCGGCCTGCCGGGCAGGATTCTGTCCGGATCCTGCCTGGAGCACTTGTCCCATGATGACCGCTTCGACGGCATCCGTTCGGATCCCCGCCTGGCCCAGCGCTCCTGCGATCGCTGCGCCACCGAGCTCAACGGCGGACAACGGTGCCAGCTGGCCCACCAGCTTGCCCTGCGGTGTCCGGGCGGCACCGACAACGACTACGTCGGTACTGTTTTTCATTTTTCTCCTTGAACGGGTGGTAGCCGAAAGCCCGGGAGCGGCAGTGGGCCCTGGCTGTGGCTTAGCTCGAAACAGCAAAGGGCACGCAGCTCCCGTTGGAACGCGGTGCCGGTTTCCCCAGCAACAGGGTCAAGCCTCCCGTATGGAGGGGGTAGTTGGCGTTGAGGATCATTCACAGTTCGATCTGCTCTGGCCCGGCCCCTACACCCTCGTCCTGCATTGCGGTGATTTCCTCGGCCAGCGCGGCCAAGATCCGGCCAGGACGGGTACCGGCATCTGTAAGGTGAGATGCGGCCGCCGACCTCTAGATAACCAAGCTGTCCCCCAGCCACGAGCCTCGTGATGCTGCTACAGATCCTGAAGCGCTGGGGATAGCTCTCGGGCACGTTCTCGCAGATGTGCAGCTGAACGGCTCCTGCGCGATCATTCTCTGGTTCGATCAGTTAAACGTCGTGCAGGTCGGCTTTTGAGCCGACCTGCACGATTTCTGAGGGGACTCAGCTGGTCACGGAGGCTGCCTCGCGTGACTTCAGACCCATGATGGCGCGGGTCTCCGCGGGAGTGGCGACCCGGCGACCGACGACCTCGGCCAGCTGCTGCGCGAGCCGGAATGCCTCGAGGTTGCTGCTGATCCGATCATCGCGGTGGGGCCACTTGAAGTACGTGTCCTCCATGCCGACCCGGATGTGCAGACCCATCAGAGCGGCCAGAGTCGCTAGGTGAGTCGAGGCCCGACCGGCGGCACACACCATGATGACCGCCTCGGGGTCGACATCGCGGATGGCTTCGACTGTTCGGGTCAAGCCTGCCACCATCTGTCGCGGGTTCTCCATCGGGCTGCAGCCTGGCAGCGCCGGCAGGACCAGCCATACCGCGCCGCTCTTGATGAGCCCAGACTTAAACAGGTACCGGTCGGCGTTGGAGACATCCGCATCCGTGTAGACCGCGATCTCCGGAACCGAACCGGCCTCCAGGATCTTGCGGGTCTTCTCCAGCAGGATCGGGGTCGGTTTCACGAACAGCGAATCACCCACGTAGGTGGCGGTACTGTTGATCGGAGCGGCGTCCAGCAGCCCGGACTCGAGGACCTGCTGCATCTTCTCCCACTCGCCGTCCAGAGCCGGAACCAAACAGGCGTCCACGGGAACTTCGGGGAATTCCTCGTGCAGCGGCGCAATGACGGCCTCGAACCGCTCCGGGGATAGCACGTTGTACCCATCCTCATCCCTGACGTGGATGTGGATCGCACTCGCCCCGGCAGCTGCGACTTCCCGTGCCGACGCCAAAATCTCATCGGGGGTGATGGGCTGGTTCGGGTTCTGGTCGCGACGGAAGAAGGCACCCGTGATCGCCACTGACACGATCATCTGCTCCGGGATCTCCTCCCACGGCTCCGAGATCGGAGCGTCGTGGTAGCACGTACTCTCCAAGTCCATCACGGTCGGGATGCCGTACGGGCGCCAGATCATCTTCTGGTTCTCCCTGGCTACGCCCTTGGAAACCCGGTTCCAATCGATGTTCGTCATGATGCTCCTTTGGTTTCTTCTCTGAAGTGGATGCATCGGAGAACCTCCACACAGGTTCCCGAATACGCCCTCGACTGCTCTTTATTGAACATTAATTAATGAGTGTTGGTCAAGGGGTCTTGGTAGTTCTCTGCCAACTGCTTAATTCCCTAGGCTGCCCGTAGATCCTGCAACAACTTCGCCGCGCCGACTACACGACGGCGCAACCCCCGCACCCCAGGTGCCTCAGACAATGCGTGCAGATGCCGATTCGCGGGAGACCAGCATCTTCTTCGTCGAGCAGATCGCCTCCGTTTTACGGCGACGAATGGATCTTTCTGGATACGCTCGGGCGCCTAATGAGCGCTTACGGCGGTGGCGGCAAGCAGGTCGCGGATTCTGGCCGGTTCGACGATTTCACCGTTCAGCGTGCGGTAGGCGGTCATGCCTCCCCCACCCGCAGATACCTTCCGCAGTGCAGTGAAGAAGTCACTGGGTCGTAGCACCTCAGGCGAGACCGCGCCGGGGCCCGGCACCTGGCCGGCCAGGGCGATCAGCGCGCCGGCGGCGGCTGGTGTGCCCGTGGCATCGTCCTGCGGCATTTGGCCGCCTGACTTGAACACGATCCCCTCCGCGCCGACGCGAACGTCGACGATTAGGCCTGACCCGACCGATGGCCGGTCGCGGTACTGGGCCAGAAACGTGTCGAACGTGTCCGACATGACTTTGCCACTGTCTGCAGTCTCGGGCAGCCTCGACAGGAGCCACCCAAGGTGGGTGAAGTCCTCGGGGATAAGACCGCCTCGATTCACCACGCGTGTCGCGCGGGTAAACAAGGGAAGGGTGAGAACCTCGGGATGGCTCAATGTCAAGACCAACTGCTCGCCAATCGGCTCGGGGAACTCGACGCGTTGCGGATTTAGCGCCTCCCATGCCGGTGTTCCCCCGAACTCGGGGATTGCTGTCGCGAATGAATGCGCGAAGTGCGGCACGACCGCGCCCGACATGTCGTTGGCATCGACACACCAGGTGATGTCTACACTCGCTTCGCCCGGTGGGAGTGCGTCGAGCGCGAGCCGGACCAGCACGTTCGTCGTTCCCGGCGCGGATCCCATGCCGATGAGGGCAGTCACTCCGGCCGTCACTGCTGCATCGTTCCGCTGGAGCAGCAGGGCCGTTGCATCCGCGTCGTCGCAGATATCAACGTAGTCCGTGCCGGCCGCGATGGCTGCGTCGAGGATAATCGGGCCGAGCTTGAAGTATGGACCCGTGCAATTCAGCACCAGATCAGCGTCTGCAAGAACACGGTGCAGCACGTCTGCTTCCGCGATCAGATCGAACTGCCGCAGCTCTACCGGGTGGTTTCCGGCGACGATCGCCTCCGGATCACGGAAGGCGCGATCGCAGGCAATGATGCGAATCGCTTCCTTTGCTCGTCCTAGTCCCCGCAGCACTCCGGATGCCTGTGCGCCAGCGGCGCCGAGAAGGACAACTCGTTTTTCTGACATAGCCCTACCTTTGGTTTGGTGTCGGCCCGCAGAGGGGCAACGGTCATACATTTGTTGGCTGATTCCGGATAGCTCCGGTTCAATGCCCGGAACTGCCTCATCCGGGTCATTGAGCGCGGTCAGGAATTTGCCGCGGCGCGCCGTGCAGAGGTAGCGGCCTCGTCGACAGCTAGCCCGTCTGGCCCGTCGGTGAAGACGACTCCATAGGTTGCGGTGGCGTGCTCGCGGGTCTCCCATCGCTCGTTGACATCGTGCAGGACCAGGGCAGGGTCCCGGTCGAGGGGAGAGCCGTAGCCTCCTCCGGAGGCATCGATCCCGATGATAGTCTCGCCCGGCTGAAGGTGGACCGTCGCGGCGTTCGGCAGGCGTTCCCGGGTACCGTCGGCCCGCTCAATCCACGACTCGGCACGGCGGCCATTCTGCCCGTTGGCGACCCCCTTTGCGGGCTCGACTTGGCCGTCGCAAAGGTAGATCACGGTCACCGGTCCGTTCGTCGGCGTGTAGGCCAGTTCGAAGGCGGGACCGCCGCGGAACCTGCCCGCACCGGCCGAGTCGGGAAGGATGCGCATGTAGCGGTGTCGGATCGGCATCTTGATCTCATCGATCTCCACCGAGTCTCGGTACATGAGCCCGCTCACGCACGGAACGCCGTAGGTCAGCCACCCGTCGGCGAACGGACTTGCTGGTCCGCCGTTTGCGGTCACGCACACCTGATTCACGAAGGCGCTGTTCGTACGATGGTCCATGCCCGAGAGAGTTGCATAGCCAACACCGACACCGACGGCCCCTTCCGCTACACCATGGTTCTCGCCGAGCTGTACGAACGCTGCGCCGACGGCGTTGATGAGGCGATCGGTGACGTTTGTGGTCGCGACCGAGCAACTGTGCGGGAACTTCGGCTTGCCGACCGCCGAACCCTCGTTCATCGCGATCCGTACCCGGCGAAACGCACCGGAGTTTTTCGGGATGTCCGCCGTTAGTGCATTGAAGATTCCACCGAATACTGCCGCTGCCGTCGTCGACTCGGTCAGGTTCAGGCCGCAGTCGACGTTCGGTCCGTTCTCGGTGAGATCGACGTCGATCATCCTGTCGCGGGGGTTGATGTCGATGATCACGGAGAAGTCGAGGCCGTCGGGAAGGTATGGCTCGAAGGCGTCGTGCCGGCCGGTGTTGCGAATCGTCGCCCCAGGCAGTTCGGCGATGGCTGAGGCCATGACCGTTTCCGAGTAGTCCAGCCAGTCCTTGATGAACTGCTTGACCCGATCCATGCCGTACTTGGCAACGAGTTCCTTCAGGCGCCGCTCGGCGACGCGGGCCGCGCCCAGCTCCGCCAAGAAGTCTCCATACCACTGGGACGGCACCCGGATGCGCGAACGGCACATTCGGATGACATCGTCGATGTTCTCGTAGCCCGACTGGACCTTGACGACGGGGAAAATTACGGCGCCCTCTTCATAGACGTCTCGGGCGGCGGCGTGGTACGTCGTCGGAATGGAGTTTCCGACATCGGCCTGGTGGGCTTTGGCGACTGCCGTGAAGAGATGCTCACCGTCGATGACAACCGGGACCAGGACGGTGTGGTCGGCCGCATGCGAGTTACCGGTGTACGGGTCATTGTCCAAGAAGGCGTCTCCCGCGCGCAGTTCGGGATGCGCCCGGCGCATCGCTGCGGCCTGGAGTTGGGTGCCGTAGATGTGCACCGGCAGGCCCTCGGCGGCGGCCAGCAGTTCGTCGTCGCTGGTCAAGATGGCGCACGAAAAGTCGCGCGCACTGTTGATCACCGCAGACCTGGCGGAGCGCAGCAGGGTGTTGGTCATCTCGCGGACAATGCCGTCGATCTTGTTTGCCATGATCGCCGTCTGCACGGCGTCGAAGGCCGGCGGGGCGTTTAGTCCCTTCCCTCCGGAACCCTGGGTTTCGGTGGCTTCGAATGCGGGTGCGCTCATGCTGCTCCCTCCTCAATCTGCAGTAGGTAGTTGCCCGCGTCGGATACCCGGGCAGCCATGCCGGGGAAAATGACAAGGGTGGTGGTGGGTTCTTCGACGATCGCGGGGCCTAGTACTCGGGCCCCGGGACGGAGGTCGTCCGGCTTGTACACGGGTGTGTCCACGGAGCCGTGCTCACCGAAGTAGCACGTGCGCGAGCGGGTCGACACTGCCTCGTGGTCTTCACTGGACTGGCGCGAATCCTTCACGCTGGGCAGTTCAATCGTGATTCGTGCCGTCCAGTTGAGGAACTCAATATCACTGCCGATGTCGCGCACGGCGTAGACGCGTTCATGTAGATCATGGAAGGCGGCGAAGAGCGCTTGTTGGTCCTCATTGTTGTTGAACTGGTCGCCCGGCAGCGGAACATCGATAGACCAGATCTGGCTTTGGTAACGGGCTTCGACGCTGTACTCAACACGGTAGTGCGGGTAATGGTCCCCGAATCCGGCAGCGAAGTCAGTCAACGACTCGGTGAGGCCGTTGAGCACTCCGTTGACGCCCTGGGCGTCAAAGCCGTGCGCAGTCGTGATAAGTGCTGCGGATTGCTCCTTCACGATGTCGGCGAAGTGCATGCCGGATGCAGACAGCGCCGAGGCTAGCTTCGGCAGCACAACCCGCTTGCAGCCGAGCTCCTGCGCGATCTGCATGATGTTGAGCCCGGCAGCGCCGCCGCCTGCGACGAGGGTGCTCTCCTGCGGGTTGAGTCCCTGCCCGATCGTGATCTCGTGCACGGCCTTGACCATCGACTGGCTTGCGATGGTGATGATGCCCCACGCGGTTTCTTCGATCGTCAGGTCGAGTTTGCCCGCCACCTGGCCCACAGCTTCGCGGGCCGCAGCTGCATCGAGGGTCATCCGGCCGCCCAAGAAGTAATCCGGGTCGAAGAAACCGAGAACGCAGGCCGCATCCGAAACCGTGGGCTCGAGTCCACCGTTTCCGTAGCAGGCGGGGCCTGGCTCGGAACCCGCAGACTGCGGGCCGACACGCAGCAACCCGCCGCTGTCGACCCAGGCGATGGACCCACCCCCGGCTCCGAGCGAACGGATGTCGACGGAGGAGATACCGAGCAGATCGCCTTCCCACTGCGGGCCGATCCAGGTGTCGCGTGTCTTGACCACGGCCCCGTCTCGGGAGATCCCCACATCGAAGGTCGTTCCGCCTGTATCTGCGACGATGATGTCCTCGCCGAGATCCTCAGCCCCGGAATAGTGCAAGGCTGCCAACGGTGCCATGGAGGGGCCGCTGCGCGCCGCGTGGATCGGGGACTTAATGACTTCCTCAATGCTCATGACACCACCGAGGCTGGTTGAAACGAGGATGCGATCGGTGTACCCGAACGCACGCAGGTCCTGTTCCAGTTCCCGGAAGTGCCGCTGCATTAGCGGCTTCAACGAAGCGTCGATCGCCGCAGCCGAGGTGCGTCGGTACTCGCGAATGATCGGGGCGATTTGGTGGGACAGGGTCACGGGAACATCGGGAGCCAGCTCCTCAATGATCTCGGCAGCACGCAACTCATGGGCGGGATTGACCACGGACCACAAGAACGCGACAGCGATCGCCTCCATACCGTCAGCCAGGAGCCGCTCAATGGTGGCGCGCAGGTGCACCTCGTCAAGCTCATCCACGACGTTCCCATCAGAATCGATGCGTTCGCGGACCCCCGCGGTGCGGCGGCGAGGGATGTATGGCTCCGGGTAGGGCTTCGAGAAGTCGTGGCCATCGTGCTTGCCACCTTCCTTGAGCACGAGCACGTCCTCGAACCCCGCCGTCGTCAGCAATCCCGTCCGGGCGGTATTACGTGTCACGATGGCGTTTGTCGCCCGAGTCGTCCCATAAATGAACAGGTCCGTGTCGGCGATGAGTTCCTTCGCCGTCAATCCGAGCTGCTCCGCAGCGAAGCCCAATGCCTGCGACATGCCCGTAAAGACCCGATCATGCGTCGTCAGAGACTTCCCGATCAGCGGTTGAGGGCCCCCTCGCACCACGACATCGATGAAGGTTCCGCCCGTGTCTGCCGATATCTGGTACCCCATCCGGCACTCCTTCGTCCTGAGGATTTGCCACGTCTTCTCCGACGTGTTTGAGCCTATTCTTTAACGTTAAGTAAGGAAGTGTCAAGGAACACACCGAGATCGCTCTTCCGCGATACTGATGCTTGACTGTGCCCCCGTCCCGTACAATATTGAATAAGAGTTAAACGTGATGAACTATGTGTATAGCGATGCCAAGGAGGGGCCGTGAGCCTGTTGGACAAATCAGCGATGCCGATGCCTTTCCCCACACTGCCCGAGGCACTGGAACATTGGGCGGTTGAAAGTCCGGGGCGGATGGCTTTGACTGCCGGCCCCGAGGAACTGACCTACGCCCAGCTTTCCGAGCATGTCGGCCGGTGCCGGTCCTGGCTTCGCGCGCAGGGTGTCTCCGCCGGCGACCGCGTCGTCATCGCGGGATTTAATACCACCTCGTGGGTCGTGCATTATCTCGCCGTGCTGGGCCTGGAGGCGGTCATCGTGCCTGCGAACAACCGCCTGAGTCCCAGCCAGTTCGCGGATCAGGTCGCAACGCTCGGAGCCGCACTTGTTCTGCGGGACGAGGACCATGCTGAGCTCTCCTCTGGCGTGAGCGGGGTTCCCGTGCATGATCTGCACCATGAGCTGCCTGTCGAGCCGATGCCGCTGACGAGCCCGTCGCCGAAAGCTGCCGCGTTGATCAGCTTCACTTCGGGAACCACGGGCCGTCCGAAGGGTGCGACTCTAACGCATGACGCGCTTACTCAAGCCTCGTGGGCGTTCGTGCGGGTCATGCACACCGGGCCGGAGGAATCTACCCTCGTCGTGGTTCCGCTCTTTCACAACACTGGCTTTGTCGACCAGTTAGGTCACATGTTGTTGGTGGGCGGTCGAACGGATCTGTTGCGGAAGTACAAGACCGCCTTGGCGATAGAAGCACTCCGTGCCCGCCCGGTGACTTATCTGGCGGCGGTGCCGAGCATCCACCGGCTCATCATGCTGGCCGAGGGCGCCGACGAAGCGCTCGAGCCCATGCGAATCCTGCTATATGGCGGCTCGCCCATGCCGGCAAGCTGGATCCATGAGTACTTGGAACGGTGGCCGAAACTGCGCCTGTATCACGGCTACGGCTTGACAGAATACGGGTCGGCCATTTCGTTCCTCGGGCCTGAGCACGCCGCTTCGCGCGGAGAGTCCGTCGGCCATGCGGTCCCCGGCACGAGCATCCGCATCGTGGGCGAGAACAACCAGGATGTCGCGCCCGGCGAAGTCGGCGAACTGCTTGTTCAGGGCCCGACCATAATGAAGGGTTACTGGCAGCAGCAAGAACTGACCGCCGCGAAAATCACGGATGGCTGGCTGCGCACGGGCGACCTGGCCCGCGTCGATGAGGAGGGCTTCTACTACATCGAAGGCCGGGTCGACGATGTGATCAATCGGGGCGGCGAGAAGATTCTCCCCACCCACGTCGAAGGGCTAATTGCGGAGGACGCCGCGGTGGCTCAGAGCATCGTCTTCCCGCTACCCGACCCCATCCTGCAGCAGCGCGTCTACGCTGCCGTGGAGAAGAAGCCCGGCCAGCACTTCGATGAGGATCGAATTATGCGACATGTCCAGTCCGCCCTTCCGGACTACGCGGTGCCTGAACGGATTTTCGTCTCCGATGCATTGCCGCGGACGGCAAGCGGCAAGATTGACCGCCGTGCAACGGCGGAGCATTTTTCCGCGCTCGTGATAAACGTAAAGTAAGGCAAGCCCAAAGGCCGCCCTTGGAGGGGAACAACATGACGACGACTACGCAACGTCGGGTACCGAAAAAAACACCCGGGCGAACTAATGGTGATGCACGGGGTCAGGTCGGACGGGACCGCGTCATGGCCGAAGCGACCAAGATGTTCCTCAGTGTCGGGTACGCAGGCACGAGCTTGAAACGGATCGCCGCCGAACTAGGTGTTTCCGCTCCCGCCCTTTACTGGTACTTCCCGTCGAAGGAGGATCTATACATCGAAGTCATAGAGGCTTCGATGCGCGATTTCGTTGATTTCGTCCGGGCGGCCACGACATCGACGGATCCCGTCGAGCAGCTCGAGCAATTGGTGCGAGCTCACGTGATTTGGCAGCTTGATCAGACGGAGTCCGCTCGTGCGTTCGACCTAAGCCGCGTTCAGAGCCCAAATATCCCGACCGAGCGGTTCGAGCCGACGCGCCAACTCCAAATTGAGTATCGCGGCGACGTGCGACTTCTGTTGCAGCGGGGCCAGACCCTCGGTGTCTTCGACATCGACGATCTCAAGGTGACGGCCTCGGCAATCATCACGATCTGCGAGTACTCCCACACTTGGTTCAACCCCCAAGGGCCGCTGACCAGCACCCAAGTGGCTGACAAGATGGTCGACCTAGCCCGCCGGATGGTCGGGGTCAAAGCCATCGAGCAGGAGGCCGCGAGCCAGCCGGCCAAGCCCCAGTCAACCAATTAGCACCACGAGGATAAACGATCAATCAACTGCCTTGGGTGGCCTGGCCTACCCAAGCTACGACTTCGCTGGAGGATATTATGAGCGCCGAATCTACACGGGAGCTACTGCGTCAGTACCACGAGGCCTGGGGCCGCGGGGACCAAGAGGCCGGCATCGCTTTTTTTGCCGATGACGTCGTTGTGCACATGGGGGGGAACGGGCCGCTCGCAGGTGACTACCATGGCCGCGACGCCTTCGTGAACGACTGGATCGGTCGTGTGAATGACTACGTAGATCGCTGGGAAGTCGGCGACGAGGACGAAATCCTGCTCGTCGGTGATGACGGTGTGCTCATGATGGTTCATGAAGTCTGGGGCAAGGGCGATCGGTCGGTCAAGACGGATCGCCTGGGCTTTTATCGCTTCAAAGAAAATAAGATCGTCGAGTGCTACTTCAGCGACATGAACCAGCCCGAGGTAGACGCCTTCTTCGGTGACCTCAGCTGAACTAAGGCTTCTGGTCGAGAACGCTCGGTGGAGATGTAGCCCGGACCTCGCTCCGGGCTACATCTTCGCTTCCGGGGTCGCCCGGATCCACCCAGGGTGTCCCCATGTTCTTCCGCAGAGGATTAAGCTGCTGCAAGCGGGGGTGTTTTGACGGTCGCGGAGCATGGCGAAGTGGGCAGGGCCGCGGCGTCCGGCCAAGGCAATCGACGCTTATTTGCGGCGTTTCCCCTCGGCGCGTTTCCGGCCGTAGCACTCTTCTTATTCGAAGGGATGGCCGCCGCGGATTGAAGTAGCCGAGCTACCGGTCACCGGTGCGGATCCGGAGTAGAAGGCCATCTCCTGCGGAGACGAAGTCCTTGCCGACGATCGCGGTGACGATCCGAGCTTCCGTACTGAGGCTGCCCGCCGGCGTGAGGTCAGGACGAGGAGAAGAGCCCTCGAGGCCCACTGCGTGGTCACTATCCTGAGCTTGGAAGGCCGTACTGCTTCCAGTCACGTCAGCAGTTGGGTTGGACCGGTTTGAGCCAGCCCCGTCGGGCCCGGGCCTTAGTGGTTCTGGCGGGAGGCGAGCGTTCCGGGTGGGCCATAGGCCGCCGATCGCGAGTTCTTGGCCGCAGGACCTGCCACAGCCGCGGCACTCGGCGCAGATGACGGCGCCGAGGAGTGAGAGGCGGCCGCCATGATGTCAAGACGGCCGCCCCCCGACTGTTCAGGAAAGCCGTACTGTCAGTCCCTCGCAGTTGCGATGCCGGTCGGAAAAGACCCAGTCCGGCTCTCCGACGATCTCGATTTTCTCGGCCCGCTCGGCGAGGACATCGAGCACAGCGCGCATCTCAATCCGTGCGACGGCCTGCCCGCAACAGCTGTGAGTGCCCGCTCCGAAAGCGATGGCCATGCTGGCTGAGGCTGGGCGAGTCCAGTCGAATCCATCGGGATCGCGAAAGACCTCCGGATCGCGGACGGCTGCCCCAAGAATGAACCGAACCATGGTGTTGGGAGGAATCCTGACTCCCCGGATTTCGTAGGGTTCAGTGGTGTATCGATCGACAAGCACCTCTGGCAGGGCACGCCGGAACGCCTCGTTGATGATTGCGGTACGCGTGTCAGGGTCTTCCCGATAGGCCTTCCATGCCTCTGGATAAGCGGCCATGTCGGCCAGTGCCGAGGCCATGGTGTAGCCCGGGTTGTGCGCGGCGGACCCCCACAAAATCTGCAGCGATTCTTTGAGCTCCCGATCGGTCAGGCCACCCTCGTCCGTGATCCTGATCATCTCGTCGATGAGCCCTTCACCGGGGTTCTTTCTCTTCTCCTTGATCAAGCGATCCGCGTTGAACATCATGAACCCAAACCCCTCCCAGGCTCGGGTCTTTTCCTCTTCCGTGGGTTCCCAGCCAAGGGCGTCCATAGTCTGGTTGGTGGCCAGGATGTAGGGCATACCGTCCTCGCGCGGGATTCCGAGCACCGAGGCCATTGCGTCTTGGGCTGGCTGCACACCGAGGTCCCGGTGGGCATTTATGATCCCGTCCGCTCCCATCCTGTCAAGAGCCGTGCGTGCTGACTCGGCGGCTACGTCGCCCATTCCCTTGGCCGCTTTGGGCGTCAGCCATTTGCGGAACGACTTGTGTATCCTGCTGTGCCGCTCGCCCTCGGCGAGCAACACGGAGTTGAGGTTGTTGGCCCAAGGGCTGTCTCCGATCCCTTCCGGAGGCACAGCGACGAGTGAGGCGCTCTTGAGGTGCTCGGTGACGTCATCGTAACGAGTGACGACAATCGTGCCGTCCTCGAGCTGGAGGAGGGGGAACTCTTCGCGCACACGCGCAAACCACGGCCAAGGAGCCTTGACGAATGCCGGGTCCCGCCAAGGCAGGAGGTTCTCGCCAGGGGGTGCGGTGGGCACATGCTGTGTCGTTGTCACGGTGTCTCTTTCATCAGGGTCATACGAGTTGCGTGGCAGGGCGGCCGGGGCAGTGGCGCTGCTTCACGCTTCGACTCGGCCGGCAATCCCTGAGCGCCAGTTTGGCAAATCAGCAATCCACGGGCACTTCTTTAATTGATGTTAATTGGATCACAGGCAGCCGTCAACAGTCGTCGATAAGCCGCTCGTATTCAGGGAGAGACGCACGGGATCCAATCACGCCGGGACCAAGAGTTTGACCCACCACAATGGCCAATACACTTCGGAGGAGGAGCATGTTCGGGATTTTGAGCTGGTTTACCGGGTTTGAGAGCTGATTCGTTGGTGGCGGAGATGATGCCAACCCCGCTTCTTCTCGCCTTCAGTTGCTCATGAACCCTGAGGCCAATCGTTGCGCACCTTGGAGGATCGCCTTTTATGGCCGCCACGTCTAAAGTTAACGTAGATTCAATAAAGACTGTCTAAGGGTGGAGGGGTTCGATGGGCGATATGGACAAGAGACGAGTGGCGGGCAAGGTGGCTATCGTCACCGGGGGAGCCCAGGGCATGGGCGAGGCGCATGTGAGAATGCTGGCACGCCATGGCGCTCAGATTGTCATTGCCGATCTGGATGAAAAGCGAGGAAAACATCTCGCCGATGAGCTTGGCGAAGCGGCAGTTTTTGTGCGCGTCGATGTGTCGGCCCCCGCAGACTGGGAAAACGCGATGTCGATCGCCAATTCGCGCTTCGGGGAGGTGACCGTACTCGTCAACAACGCCGGGATCCTCCTTCTCAACAGGATCGACGACATCTCGCTGGAGGACTACAGGAAAACCATCGAAGTGAACCAAATTGGCGTCTTGCTTGGTATGCAGGCAGTCATCCCCGGCATGAAGCGCGCCGGCCGGGGTTCCATCGTGAACATAGCCTCGAGCGCGGCCATGGTAGGCATGGTAGACAACTTTGCCTATACGGCCTCGAAGTGGGCGGTCCGGGGCATGACCAAGGCTGCGGCTCTGGAATTGGCTCCATTTGGCATTCGCGTCAACGCCATTGCCCCCGGCGAGGTGAACACTCGCATGATCGCGGACCTCGACATACCCGTAGCGGACACCCCTATCGGACGCTTCGGGTCGCCGGACGAGGTCGCATATCTTGCCCTGTACTTGGCCTCAGACGAGTCTAGTTACACGACCGGTGCTGACCACGTCATCGACGGGGGATACACAGCGAGGTAGTACGTATCGCCAGGTGGTGCTCGAGCCCTAGAGTCCGCTCCCCTATCGAATGAAAAACATGAGCATGCTTCACAACCGTTGTCCGGCGACGACTATTCTCGTCGGACGCTTCCCGTCCCATAAGTTCGGCGTCTAAACAGTGCGACAAAGGAGATGCATCAGTGAACAAGGTGAATGAAACCGTCCGCGCTGAGCCTGACGCGCCGTGGGAGATCTTATTGCGTAAAGCCTATGAGGGCGAGGTCGTCGGTGAAGCGATGTACGCCTCGCTCGTGTCGTTGGCAGAAAACGATTACCAGCGGTACGCTGCGCGTCTTCTCGCCGATGTGGAAAGGGAGACCGGTGACATGCTGCTGCCGGTCCTGGAGCGACACGGAGTCTCGTTCGATAGAGACGCTGCCTGGCAGATCGGAGAGGACTTCACAAACGAATCCATCAGTGAGGGATGGTCCGGGTATTTTCGGAAGATAGAGCCACTCGCTGAGGTCGCTCTGAAAGGCATGAAGCGGCTTCACGCAATGAGCGATGAGGCCGATCAGGCGGTAACGAGCCGCGTCGTCGCCCATGAGGAAGCCTTTCTTGAATTCGTGCAGCGGGAGCTGCAAGGCGCCGCTGATCCCGTGGCGCCTTTGGTGAAGTTCTTGGATGAACACCGGCGTCTGACAGACCGTGCGTAAACAACCCAGCAAATTGCTGCGCCTCGTGAGCGGAGGCCCATGGCGCTGGGACAATCGGGCGTGCTGCCGCCCGATTCATCGAGTCCTCGACCGCAGATGCCACGCCTTCCCTAGAAGTCTTGGGATGGCGTGACGTCACCATGGAGCGGCCTTGCTGTGGTGTCCTTGGCAGCCGCCGGGCGATGTGCGAGGCGGCTACCGCGTCGCGGAACCAGCGGCCGGCAGTGCGCTAAAACCTCCCGCCGTCACCAATCGTGATCACGGCAGATAACCTCACTCTTCACCCTCCCCGGCAAAGTGGGGCAAGTGCCCATCTCAGCGGCAAGAGGTCAGTAGCGGTCCGCCGTCCCATCGTGGTGGACCCGAACACTCAGGCGCAAGCATTGCTTGCGCCTCTTCCCGCACTTCAGGCCCTCGCTCGGCTGCATCGCCCGCATGCCTTGGCCTTCAGTTCCCCAAGCGCAGCGGAAGCTTGGTGAAGTGCCGTGAAAAGTCAGTATTGTCCATCTCGAATGGCGCAGCCAACTCGATGGTTTTGAAGCGTGCGGCCACCGTTTCGAAGATGGTACGTGCCTGGCTGCGGGCATACCCTTGGCCGGCGCAGGTGTGCGGACCGAGGCCGAACGACAGGTTCTTGCTGTGGTCCTGGGGGCGGCGGAAGTCGAAACGGTGCGGATCCTCGAAGAAGTCGGGGTCACGGTTTGCGGCCCCCATCATGTACCGAAGCCGCGATCCGGCCGGGATCTGCACACCCTGGATGGTGACATCCTCCAGCGTGGTGCGGTAGAAAGACAACTCAGGCGGGTCGTACCGGACCATCTCGTTGATGATGGCATCGCGGGCGCCGTCTTGATTTCGGAAGGCCTCATAGACCTCGGGCAACTCGGCGAAAATGCGCAGGCCGGCGGCGACAAGGTAGCCGACGTCCATATGCCCGAGGCTGTAGAGCATGAGAGCGGTGGCGCGCATCTCCTGGGCTGACATTTTGCCCTCCTGCTGCGCTTCCAGCAAGGCGTCGGTGAGGCCGTCGGACGGTGAGATCCTGTGGGCTTTGATGAACGTGTCCATGCGCTGGGCGAGCTTGTCGAAACCATCGGCAGCCATTTCGAGTGTTCCCGGCCGCGGCCGGGCCGCCAGCATAGGCATCGTTTGGGCCATTTCGGCCATCACATCGCTCGCGTCGCCATCATCTACCTGCAGCACCCGGCACATAGTTCGGTGCGTTGGCAGGAGCGATAGATCGAGCCAACCATCGAGGGTGTTTCCTTGCATCTCGTCGAGGATCTCGTTTGTGACTACCGCAGTCGTTGTGACCCACTCACGCACGGCTTTCGGGGCAAACCACTTTGTCGTCTGGCGCCGCAATCTGGTGTGATCCGGGGCATCCCTGCCGATGATCGTGGAACTCGCAACCGACCACGGTCCAGCCGCATCCCAGCCGGGTTCGACCGACATACACGGCAACTGTCCGAATTCCATGACATCGGCGTAACGCGCGACCACGTATGCACCCGTCTCGTCAAGCAGTACCGGCCGCTCGGCCTGGGCGCGCGCATACCAAGGATTCGGGTCGCGTTCGAACTCGGGGTCGTCCCAGGGGTAATACTCATTTGCCGACAGCTTCCCGTCCCCGGGGGGGAGAGTCACACAGGTGTTCAGTGCGATGCCCCCGAATCGAAAGGCAGCACGGTCCTTACGTGGGGTCTTGATTAGAGATGAAGTGCTTTCCATGGCTTCCTCTGTTTCTGGTCATGCCAAGAACGCAAGGTCTCGGCGATGCAGACATCTGCGGCATCAGTGAGTGGTCCCAGAGATCGGGCCCCCGTCGCCCCCGCTATCGCCACGTCGCCTCTGCCGAGGCCGTGGCTATTGGCGTCGAATACCTTTGCAGGTGAAGCGGTGTCAGCTCATGGCGCATCCGCTCGTCCAGCAGCCGTTTAGGGAGATACATACTTCCTTAATGAACATGAAATAGTGGTGCGTGTCAAGAGTCACATCTCTTGCAAGGCAGGCGCATGACCGCGCCCCTTCGTCGTGCGCGACCCCTTTACACTCATTCAATGAATGAACTAGGATCGAGTTTGAAAATGACATAAGTCACATGGTGCCGGCGCTCCGACGGAGATTGCCCGCCGTTCCGTATAAATGCGTCGTCAATCCCGCTGGCGCACACGTTGGACAGGAAGCCGAGAAAACATGTCCCTTGATAACAAAGTCGTCGTGATTACCGGTGCAGGATCCGGGATGGGGCGCGCGATGGTCGAGGAATTCGTGGCCAAGGGCGCTCGGGTCGGCGCCCTAGACATCAACCTTGAACGAGCCCAGGAGACGGTCGGTAACCTGCCGTCCGGCGCCGACGCGATCGCCATCCAGATCGACATCAGTGATCCTGCTTCGGTGGCGCGTGCGATCGCTGAGGTTACCGACTGGGCTGGGAAAATCGATGTTCTGTGCAATAACGCCGGCATCATTGACAGTTTCCGCCCGGCGCACGAGATCCCTCTTGACGAGTGGCATCGGACGATCGCGGTGAACCTCACGGGTCCATTCTTGGTCTCGCGTGAAGTGATCCCGGGCATGCTCGAGCATGGAGGCGGCGTCATCCTCAATACCGCAAGCATTGCTTCGCTCAGCGCAGCCGGTGGGGGTACGCCTTATACTGCAGCCAAGCATGGGGTGCTTGGTCTGACCCGTCAACTTTCCTTCGATTACGGTCGGCACGGCATCCGCGTCAACGCCATTTGTCCCGGTGCAACAAGGACCGGGTTGACCATGCCGGAAGGCGGGTCGGAAACGCTTCCGGACACGGAGACCGAGATCGCCCGCACCCCTGCACAGCGTTGGGGCGAACCAACCGACATAGCCAAACTGGCCGTCTACCTGGCAAGTGATGACTCGTCGTTTATACACGGCACCGAGGTCGTGATCGACGGCGGCTGGCTCACGGCGGCACGGAATCCCATCTAGCCGGCTCGCGCGGGGGCCCTGCTGAGCGTTGTGCCGCCAGCGAGTTGGGTCACTTCCCGCAAAAAATCCAAGACAGTCACCTTCTCGGCGCGCAGTCGACACTCCCCCGCCCCGACCACGAACGGACGCTCAACCATGAACAGCACCATTTTTCCCCGCCTGAAAAACCGGGTAGCCATCGTCACCGGATCTGGGCGAGGCATCGGTGAATCCATCGCTCACCGGCTTGCTGCCGAAGGCGCCCACGTCGCCGTCGTCGGGCGCACCCGCCAGTCCATCGAGGAGGCCGCTGCAAGCATCGAGCGCGCTGGTGGCAGTGCTATGGCGATCAGCGCTGACATCACCGACCAGGTCGACGTAACGAGGATTTATGACTCGGTGATCGAGAAGTGGGGTCGCTTCGACATCTTGGTAAACAACGCAGCCGTATTCGAGGAACCTCCGTTCCTGGAGCTTGATCTCGAGACCGTTGAGCGAACGTACAGGACGAATGTGTTTGGCACCTTCCTCATGTCCCAGAATGCCGCTCGCCGCATGGTCGACTCCGGGGCCGGGTCCATCATCCATATCTCTTCGATCGATGCCCTAGGCGCCGACGGACCATTCACGGCTTATACGTCCACAAAGGCCGCTGTCGTCAGCATGGCACGCTCCATGGCCGCGGAGCTGTCTCCGCTGGGGGTCCGCGTCAATTGCGTAGCCCCCGGTTTCGTCAACACGGACATGGTGCACAAGACCTCCACGCCCAACGTCCTGGATCACATGTTGCACGACTTCACCCGGGTGCCGATCCGCCGGCTGGTGGAACCCGAGGAGATCGCCGCAGCCGTCGCTTTCTTGGCTTCCGACGACGCCTCCGCAATTACCGGCTCCAATCTCGTCGTGGACGGCGGACTGACAGCCAATCTCTACGTCATGGAAACCCTCCCTGAACCCATGATCCCCTTGGCTGCGGACTCAGTGGCCCAGGTGGGGAACTGACCTACGCAGGTCAGGACTAGGCAGGGTTCATACCTTCCGACGCCCTGTCCGGCCCGTGTTCCCGCTTGAGCCCCGCAGCCCGTTTCCTGGAAGGTCCCCAACATGCCGGGCGGTCAAACGTTGGCCGGGCTCGGTAAACGGGGGATAACTTCGGCTTCGTGGGTGGGAGAGCATGGCAGCAGATCTTGAGGTCGTTGCCAGCACCGGTGCAGCGAGGATCGTGCTGGCGCAGCTCGCGTGCCGAGATCCTTGCCTGGTTCGAAGAACTTGGAGAGGTACCCCTCTTCACCACGTCTTGACGTCCGAGTCGCCGGTCGGCGTCCGGGCGGAAGCACGGATCATTGGCAAGGACTTGGCCTCAGCAGGGTGATGGGTCTCCTCCGGTTTGCGCCGGTGACCGGGCGGGCCGGGACCTAAATCCGGGAAACCATCCCTCGAAGAAGGGCACCGAGGGACTCACGCGTGTGTTGGTTCTCTCGGCATTCGCGGCCCCTAAAAGATCCGGTTTCCCGCGCCTCTTACGACTGGTGCCGCAGGAAGCATTCGGGTAGGCATGTTCCTGAGGGGTCATGGTATGCGGCCGCCTAAGCAATCCGGTCCGTCACCGCTGCCAAAGAGAACCTCGGCGCGCAGAGAAGAGCCCGACTCCGCGGGGTCACCCCGACCGCCCGGTGCATTCGGCAGAGTTCGCGCGGCGCCAGGGGCGGTCGAGACATCCAATTCAAGAGAGTACGGTTGTGTGCCGGTTTGAGAGGAAGACGCGGTCGTCGGCGTGGAGTTGCACGGCTCGTGAAAGGACTCTCCGCTCGACGTCACGGCCGATTACCACGAGATCATCGGCATTGCTCCGGTGGTCGACGCGCACCACATCCTGCTCGATGATTGGTCCCTCGTCGAGGTCTGCGGTTACGTAGTGTGCCGTCGCTCCGATGAGTTTGACACCTCGTTGGCGGGCTTGGTGGTAAGGCTTGGCACCCTTGAAGCTGGGCAGGAACGAGTGGTGGATATTGATGATGCGCCCTGCGAAACGAGTGCAGAAGTCGTCAGAGAGGATTTGCATGTATCGGGCTAAGACGATGAAGTCCGCGTCGCTTTTGCTAACCAACCTGGACAGTTCTTGTTCTGCCACTGGCTTAGTGTCTGGGGTGACCGGAAGGTAGTGGAACGGCACACCGGCTGCCTCAACGAGGCTGCGTAGGTCCTCGTGGTTCGACACGACCATTGGGATCTCGATGGCGAGCTCTCCTCTCCGATATCGGTAGAGGAGATCGTCCAGGCAGTGATCGAGCTTGGAGACCATGATCAGTGCTCGGCGGCGGTCGCTGCGCCTCCTAAGCTCCACAATGGGATCGAAGCGTGCGAGACGGTCGATGAGCTCGTCGCGGATCGCCTCGCGGTCTACATGGGAATCGAAGTCAACCCGGACATTGAGCTGGCCGCTGTACTCGTCGGAGTATTGAGCGCTGTCGAGGATGTTTCCTCCGCAGGCGGTGATGCCGCCGGCCATCGTGTGGATGATGCCGGGTTGATCCGAGGCCCGCAGTCGCAGAATGTATCGCTGCACGCTCAGCTCTTAACGCGCGTGCGCTCGGGGTCATAGGCGGGGGTCTTGCGGATGGTCGCCGATGCCGGTCCTTGTTCCGAGTCGATCTGGACGGTGGTTCCCAACCGTGCATGTGCGGTGTCGACACGGGCCAAAGCCAAGGTTTTCCCCCCAAGGACCGGGGATGCAACGGCCATCGAGACTTTCCCGGCGGGTTGTCCGTCAATGAACAGCGACCGGCCATCGAGTCCAGCGGCCGGCGCCGTCGTCTCGAGGCTGACGAGCCTCGCGGGCACGTTGTTTTTCTTCGCCAGCAAGGCGTCCCTTCCTTGGAAAGGTCCCTTCTCAAAGTCGACCGTCCAGCCCAGGCCGCATTCGAACGGTGTGGTAGACCGGTCGTATTCATACTCATTCATGACCATCCCGGCTTCCGTCCGGGCCACCAGGATCGCTTCCAGCCCCATGAGTTCAATTCCTAGGTCCTGCTGGGCCAGGATTGCATCCCACAAAGTGTCAGAATGCTCGACGGGAACCATGACTTCATAGCCGAGCTCGGCCGTAAATCCGAGTCGGAGGATCATGGCGGGCGCGTCGGTCACTTGTACGTCTATAAGCGCTCCGTAGTAGGGCAGTGCCTCATTCGAAATATCGGCTGATGTAAGCCGCGCCAGGAGGGTGCGGCTGGAGGGGCCCTGCAGCGAGACGGCAGCATACTCGGGGCGACGATCGGTGACCGTCGTTCCTTCGGGTGCCGCCTGCTCGAGCTGCCGCTGCGTCAGCTGCTCACCACCGAGCACTAGGACGGCTTCCGGGGACAGCTTCAAGACGGTGACGTCTTCAATCATGAACCCCTCGGCGTCCGTGAAAACTCCATACACCACCCGGCCAGGGGGCAAGGCGCGGACATCTCTGGAGAAGACCTTGTCGACCGCCGCGACAGCATCCGGTCCTTCCACAAACCATTTGCGGATCGTCGAGTACTCCAGTGCTACGACCGCTTCACGCAGTGCCTTGTACTCCTTGGCTGGATCACCGTAGTGGGTGGCAAAGGGCCTGCCGAACGATTCCTCCCACTCCAAGACACGGTCGGCGAAGCGCTCGGTGGTCGGATTGGGCTCGAGCCCCACTGGCAACGGCATGGCTGACTACCTTTCGCGGATTTACATGTGTGTGCTCGCCGGCGACTTCTCTGCGCCGGTAAGGCGATCTTGAGACGAAGGCGAGCGGTGGCAACGGATGCAAGGAGAGTATCTCTAATTGAATGATCATTCAAGGATCGGTTTCCTGGGAGCTTGTCATACCGCCGGACGTCCGCAGAACATGGCGGCTCGCCGTTGACGCAAACATTGATTGAATATACATTAAACAATACCTGTGAGCCCAATCACAGGTGCCGCTACTTCGCGGCGACCCGATCCCGAGGGCCCTCAACCGCTTGTTCCTCGTTTATTTCCGAGTCACAAGCCAGGAGGTCATCGTGGTCCGAGCAACGCAGCGATATCGCCGGCCCATTCCCCTCCAGAGAACGGAGTCCCTGATGACGACATCGAATAACAGGGAGCAGTCGTCGCTTGAGACCGCAAAATCAAACGACGGGTACAACACCAAGCTCACGGGCCGCATGGGCGGCTTGTCATTGGCGCTGACGGTACTGGCCTTCTCGGCCCCACTGTCGGTGGTTAGCGGCTTTATTCCACTCACGATCCTCTTCGGTGGTGAGGGCGCACCTTTCGGTTTTCTACTCGCCACCGCAGTGCTGCTGCTGTTCAGCGTTGGGTACGTGACGATGACCAAGCACGTCCCAAAGCCCGGCGCGTTCTACGCATTCATCAGCATGGGATTGGGAAAGATCACCGGGCTGGGCTCTGCCTTCCTGGCCGTGATCTCCTACCTGCTCGTCTACACCGGAAACTACGCTTGGTTCGGAATCACAGTGGCCGCCCTGGTGGAGAGCCTGGGCGGCCCAGCAACGGCGTGGTGGGTTTGGGCGTTGGTGGGATGGGCAGGGGTGAGCATCCTGGGCTACTTCAATATCGAACTCTCGGCCAAAGTGCTGACAATCGTGATGGCCCTTGAGGTCACGCTGGTTATGATCGTCAACGTCGTTGTGCTCGCCAAGGGGGGAGCTGAGGGGCTGTCAGCGGAGCCGTTCGCGGTAACGAAGTTCCTAGAGGGTGATTTCGGCGTTACGATGCTTTTCGCGATTCTGGTGTTCATGGGGTTCGAGGCCACGGCGCTATTCCGTGAGGAGGTTCGCAACCCAGGCAAGGTGATCCCCCGTGCAACGTTTGGTGCTGTGATTTTTGTGGGGCTGCTCTACACGATCTCGGCTTACGCCCTTGTGACCGCGTTCGGCTCCAAGGCCGCGGCCGTAGCCACGGAGACTCCCACTGAAATGTTCCCGCTGTCGATTTCTCAGTACGTCGCCTCGTTCTTGGTGCCGATCGCCTTTGTGTTGATCTCTACATCCGTCGTTGCTGCTTCGCTGTCGATCCACAACGTGATCGCGCGTTATATCTACAACCTGGCCTACGACCGCGCATTGCCTCACCCACTGGCGAAAGTGCATGAGAAGCATCGTTCCCCGCATCGGTCATCCAATGCGCTGGCAGCGTTGACTGGCCTGATTCTGGTCTTGATGGCCGTCCTGCCCCTGGACGAGATGCTGCTGTACGCGCAGTTGATCGGTATTGGATCAGTGGGCGTTTTGTCCCTGATGGCGGTCGTGTCGGTCTCTGTCATAGCGTGGTTCTTCGCCCGCCGCTCGAGCGTTCAGGAAAATGCCTTAAAGACGTATGTAGCTCCGGCGATCGCGGCAACCACGCTGGTCTCTGTTGTCGTGTTCGCTTGCATAAAGCTGCACCTCCTGGTCGGTGGCGATCCCGGGCAATACAACTGGCTTCTCATTCCACTCGCACTGGTGTTCCTCGTCGGCGTCAGCCTCGCCCTTTACTTCCGTCGATCCAAGCCGGAGCACTATGAGCGGCTTGGTCGCACGGACGGCGCGAGTTTGCCAGTGCGCAGCGACCCGGAGAGCGACCCGGAGAACCAGCCGGTGTAAGTTGCCCTTCTTTGTGCGTCCACTGAATGATCGTCCTGAGGCGTTGCCAACAAAGCCTGCTCCCCTGAACCTAAATGGTTTCCGGTTCGGGGAGCAGGCCTGCCCGGGGGGCCTCCCCTGCCTTCGCTTCCTTCAGGGGCGAAACCATGGGCGCCGACCGTAGATGGCGGCGTGGTAACGGCACTGCGGGCGGAAACATCGGTGCGGTCGCTGCGTTCTTCTCCTGCCCTGTCGGAGTCAGCCCCGCCCCCCCCCGGTGAGTCAGTGGTCTGATTGTCCAGAAGGGGTTCATCCTGGGCTGATGGGGCCGGACGCAGGAACGATTCGAAATCCTATGACTTTGAACCGCCGGGCTGCCAGCTGGGTACCCGCTGGGGCCGGCGAAACAGTCGCGACGGTTGTGCTAACTTCCTCCAACTCGTTAGGCGTACGGTGCGTGCGTCCGTTTGATGGTCGTCAGGACGAGGCAGCCCGAATGGTCTGACCCAGAGAGCACGTCATTTTCCGCAGTTGCGTCGTGGTAGTGCATGGGGGGACTCTTCGCCGGAAATGGTCGTGGCGTCGTAGCGGGGAAAGTTGCTTTGTAGATCTCGAGCCGCATGCGCGCCGAGGGAGGAGGTCGTTGAGAAGACGGTCGCATCGATCGCGGCAGTCCTGATGGATGACGGCGCAGCCCGCAGCAGGTCGAAAAGGTTCGGCATCGTGGGATGCTCGCACTTGCCGTCCGGGAGGATGTCTTTGCGGTAGGTCAGTGGGACGAAAAGGCGCCGGTACAGCCTCAGCTGTCTCAAGAATTAAGCGAGACGTCGGTCGCTAGGCGGATACCGTCGCGTGCGGAGACCATCCCCCGTACGAGTACTGGCAGTGGCCTGTGGCAGCAGAGTGCGGAATTCATGTTACAGCCGACCTGCCACGGTCAAAGCCGCTGCTGGTCTTTTCACCATTAGCGATCCTCTGTCGCCTATCGGACCTCGGGGATAACAACCCCGGATCATGAACGACTGGGGCAGACATCATACCGGGGCCGACAGACCAGCAACCCTGATGCTTGCCTATTCAGGGCTTACGAGAAGACATCTGATGGGCTTAGTCAAGCAGCGGCGGCCATCGCAACTATGTCGGGGAAGGCCGTAACTGGAGCCGGTTTGTAGGTAGTAATAGAGGCAGCAGAGCAGGCGGTTGAAAAGGTTGCGCTGGGCTGCCGTGTGTCTGTCGCCCGAGCCTTTTCGCCGATCGTAGTGGTTGCGGCTCCGGTTGCGCTGCTAGGGCGGAGAACCTCCAGACGTAGCCGGCGGCGGCGAGCCTGTTGTTCTTCACTCGTCTGGCCTGGACCGTGTGTGAGAACTCTGGGTTCGCGTTCATGGTCGAGACGTTGGCCGGCAGCAAGCCCCCGGAAGTCAACCTACGTTCCATGGCGTGAGGAGCCAGAGGAAAAATCTTTTTCGACGGCTCGAGGACACGGTAACGGGAAGTCCTCATCTGGCTCCCTCACATCCCATAGGTAACTGGGCGACTCCGGGGGTTCAGTCAGTCAGGGACCGTCGGACGAAGATCCGAGCTTGCTGGCTTCTACGTCGGCAGCAGTCGTGGTGTCGAGCTGGGGGCCATCGGCACGACCCAACCGCTCAAAGAGAGCGGGCTTTGACCGACGGAATCGGATGGCGATGCCGACGCCGATGGCAAAAACGATGGGGAGAGGCAGCAGCAACCAGGTGTACTGCCCCGGTTCGCCGCCGATGACCAACTCGAAGTGGAGGCAGGCGAAGACTGTCACAACCAGCAACGACAGTGCAGCGATTGCGGGTGCGACATAGGTCTTGAAAGGGTGCGCACGAACCTCGCCGCGCCGCATGGCGAACCAACCCACCACCGCGACAGAGGCCAGGGCCATGAGGGTGAGAACACCAACTGAGCCCAGGCCCACCATCTGGGCGTACAACGTGCCTTCCTCAACGCGCATCACGGCCATGAGCACGATGATCAGCAAGGCGACCGCGGACATGGTGACAGATGCCCAGATCGGCGAGTGATGCTTAGCGTGAACTCGCGCCAGGAAGTAGGGCAGGGCGCGGTCATGACCGAGGTTGTAGACGTACCGCGCTACGACGTTATGAATGGACAGGCACGCGGCGAAGATTGAGGTGGAAACGAGGATGTAGGCGATCTGCACGAACCACGGAACAACGAACTGAGCCACGGCCCTGGGGAACATTTCCGTGGGGGCTTCACCGGCAGACGTGACTGCCTCTGAACCGTAGGCCGTGACCAGGGCGTAGGCCGAGAGCGTGTATAGCACCCCCACGAAGAGTACGGCACCGTAGGTGGCCCGCGGGATTACTCGAGCGGGGTTGCGAACTTCATCGCGGAACAGCGCTGTGGCTTCGAATCCCAAGAAGACGAGGATCGAGAAGAGCAATGTCACGCCGATGTCGCCCTTGGCAAATTCGGTGGGTAGAAGCGGGGTGATGGAGAGCCCGTCAGCGCCGCCCTTGGCCAGGACGAAAATGTTGAACACCATAATGAGTGCCACCTCGAGCACCATCGCAACGCCAAGGACCTTGGCCGATAGCTCGATATTAAAGTAGCCGAGGACTCCTGTAGCAATCACGATGAGGATCGTCCAGGCCCACCATGGCGTGCTCGGGCCACCGATGCTCGCCATCAGGGCGGCCACGCTGATTCCGAAGAATGCATAGGTGCCGGTGAGCACGAGCAGGTAGGACAGCACGGCCAGGAAGGCAGAGCCCAGTCCGGTGACCTTTCCCAATCCCAAGCTGATGAACGCATAGAACGCGCCGGGCTTGGGAACGTACTTGGTCATCGTCACATAACCGATGCTGAACAGCAGCAGCACCGCGGTGGCCAGCACAAAGCCAAAGGGCGCACCCTCACCACCGAAAAGTATCGTGAATGGAATAAAGCCCGTGACCACGGCGAGTGGGGCCGAGAAGGCCAGCACGGTCAGCGCCAGTGACAGGCCGCCCATCCCCCCGGTCAGCTTGCTGCTGGCGGATGAGGACAAGGCATTGTTGGAATCAAGGCCCGGCTGTTCGTTAGTTGGTGTGATCAAGGCACACTCCCATCAGGATGTGGAGAACCCATACGCTGCCTCGCCGAAGTCAGTCCGACGAACCTTCCGTTAGCGAGACAGATTGAATGATGGATAAAGAGGGACCAATCTGCGCTTGGAGAACCTGATCAGATGCTGCACGAACCCCAAGTCGCACCTGTTGAGGTGAGTTTATTTTCCATTCATTAAAGGCCCTTGTAAACGGTCTGGTCGGACCTGATTTATACCGGGCATCCGCGCTTCTTCTTGGGTCATTGCTTAGAGCCACGACGGCCGCTGGGGCGGGCTAATCCCGGCGCCGCTTCATCAGCAAGACCGGTGCTGCTTCCCGTGCCCTTTTTGGCGATCGGTCCGATGGTGTCCAGCAGGTTGATTGGTGTAGTGGTCGTGGAGACTTGGGAAGCCGGGCGTCCGAGGCGGTGATCTTCCGCGATTCACGTTGCATGCTGGCCAGGGACGTCTGTCGTTGTGGACAGGACTGGTGCCGGTCCGGGACGATGGGCCGCTTTCTTGACGTCGTCCTTGGTTCCCATGCGCGCGAGCCGGCGGCAGCGATGATGATATCGCTGCCGCCGGTCGTTTCCGCCTTCACATTCGCCCCTTGGAGTTGCACAGCAGTGAACCAAGTTCCCCGGAGACCAAGGCGTCCAGCCGGGTTTCATCGAATGAAGCCCGCCGGTGTCTCTGGCAGGTTGATGCGCGCGAGCAGCGGCAGCTGGACGATGTAGCCGCTGCAGGCCGGATTCACGCCGGGTCAGGATCCGTCGATGGCCCTTGAATGGACGTCGGTATCCACAGGTTCCCGTGATCGCCGGTGGGCTGGTACGGTCAGGCAGCGGTCCTCACGCAACCGGCAGGCTTCGCGCGTAGGCCTTCAGGTTGAAGCCTGAGTCGCGGGCCTGATCCATCGTGATGCCGGTGTCGTGCTCGAGGAGCTTGCGGGCTGCGACGTGGTCTGCCGGCGCGTTGACCGATTCGACAGCGACGAGTTGCCCATCGCGAAAGAGGAACTGACTGAACTTACCCGCCGAACGGTTACCACGTTCGATCACCACATCGCCTGGATTGGCCAGTCCGGCGATCTGGAGCTTGGCAGGGCCCTGGCTGGACCAGAACCAGGGGGCGATGTCGTAACGGCTGGGATCGGCCGTGATAGTTTTTGCGACGGCCTTTGCCATATCGGTTGCGTTCTGCACTGACTCGAGCCGCAGGTTCCCGCCGAAGTGGCGTGAGGGGAAGACGGCCACGTCGCCGATGGCGTATACATGCGGCACGTTCGTGCGCAGGTACTCATCCACGAGAATGCCGCTATTGCAGGTTATATTCGCCGTCGAAGCGAGGACGTGGTCGGTCACTACGCCAAGGCCGACCACCGCGAAGTCGCACGTGTAGGTGGCCCCCGAGGTGCCTACCACGGCGGTGACGTGGTTTTTTTCCCCGATGAAGTGATCGAGTCCCTCGTCGAAGTGCAGCTTCACTCCCAGGCTGGCGTGCACCTGTGTGAAGTGATCCGACATGGACGGTGACAGCACCCTCTGCATGGGTCGCTGGGCGAAGTCGATGACCGTGACATCGAGCCCGCGTTCTGCGGCGACAGCCGCGAATTCAAGGCCGATGAATCCGGCCCCGACCACCAGCACCCGGCCGTGGCCGTAGTCGAGCTGCGCCCGCAGGGCTTCTGCGTCCTCGACGGTGCGCAGGTATCTGATGCCTTCCAGCTCGGTTCCAGCGCATGATGCGCGACGTGCTTCGGCGCCCACAGCGATGATGAGATCGTCGTAGGGAATGGGTTCACCGTCTTTTACGTGCACTAGACCAGCTGCACTGTCGATGCTCATGACTTCCACTCCCGTCCGCAGATCGATGTCATGCTCGCTGTAGAAGGCGGCACCACGCAGTGGCATGGGCGTCGGATCGCCGCCCTGCTTCATGTAGTCCTTCGACAGCGGCGGGCGCTGGTAGGGCAGGTGCTCGGCCTTGTCCAGCAGGACGATGGGGTCGGTGAATCCCTCCATGCGGAGTGATTCGGCAGCCTGCACGCCGGAGTGTCCGGCGCCGATAATGACAACGGTCATGTCACACCCCAATCAGCTCTGGCTCTCGGGGATGTTGACCTCGAGAGCATCGAAGTCACGGCCGGCCAAGAGCTGGCAGCTTAGACGGGAGCTTTCGAGGCGGTCTTCGGCCGTGCAGTCGAGCATCTCGTCCTCGTCATCTGAGACTTCGGGCAACTCGACCTCGCCGCGCACGTAGACGTGACATGTGGCGCACATGGCTTGTCCCCCACACTCGCCGATGATGCCATCGACGCTGTTGGTGAGTGCGGCGCGCATAACGGAGACGTTCTCGGCGACCTCGACGGTGTCGACGGTGCCGTTGGGGTGGTGGTAAGTGATGTTAGGCATCAGGGATCTCCTCACTCTGTGCAGCTTGTTGATTCTCTTTAGTTAACGTTAAGGAAGGGGAAAGGTCAAGGGCTTGCTGTGAACTGCACCACGCCCTAGTGGCCTGGCGACACTGGCTTCGGGGTACGGAGCCTGCGGGCGGGCTCCCCAGGCGGTCCGCAATATGGGGTCGGAGGGATCTCTAGTCCGGCCGCATCGCGCTAAACAGCTTGCGGTGTTGGGTCCACCTGAGGCCTCCACTTCGGGCGCGTCAATGGTTCCGTCGCGCGGAGTGGCATGCCGGCTCCTCGCTCCCGCCCGGTGCAGTCTCGACCTGCAGAAGCGGGGCAGCTCTCCACATAGGAGGATGTCATCTTGGCGATCCGGCGGCCGCCAGCAGGATGTTCAGCCCCTCAGCGGTCCACCCCGAGTTACTCGCGGCGCTCGATAGGTCACTCGCGCCTTGTTCGAGCAGAGCCTCGATGAACAGGATGGGACTTCCGGATAAACCGAGGCCGCAAAAGGCCCGTAGGGCAGGCACGTGATGCCGGTGGACGCCCCGCGGGTCGCGCGAGCCACGGCCACGGCCCTCGGGTTTGTTGAGCTCAGCCGGGGCGCCCTCCACAGTTCACTTTCGGGACCCCCGGCTCCTTCTGGTCTAGTCGTCCCGAGACTGGCAGTCGAGGCAGAGGACCCGGCTCCCCTCTCGGGCTGTGTTGGCCTCGAAGGCAACATAGCTCAGGTCGCAGACATCGCATTTGACCCGCACATTCCAAAGATCCTGAACTTCGGAGCGGACGAGATCCGGCTGCCGAGCCTTACGCGCACTGAGTCCTGCAGCACGGATGATCCAGTAGAGCAGCATCGAGATTGCCAGCGAGACAATCGGGGCGAGCGCTGACAAGGTGGGAAGCTGAGTTGGCAGCTGGAGAAGGACGATTCCCACGGCTGACGACACTACCCAGACCACAAAGCCTGGGGCCACGGCCCGCAGACGTGCTGGCCTGAACTCCGGTTCTGCGTCCCTGTCGATGATCCAGTGGGTAATCATGATGCCGACCCAGGAAACGAGCAGAACTGCCTGCCAGGCCAGGGCCAGAGCAATATAGCTGAACACGTTGGTGAACATGAGGCCGAAGACCACTGCCAGCAGAACGATGACCCAGGCTCGGCGGGAGAGGTTCCGTCGGCTGAAGTGTGCGACGAATCGTTCCAGGTTCACGCTGGCGAAGTAGAAGTTCGCGGAGTTGATGCGCACCTGGCTGACAATGATGACAATCAGCCCGACAGCGCCGATGGAGGTGATGATCCCCTGGACGACCCCGGATTCGGAGCTGGCGTCGGGCGCGGCCAGAGCGACGATGAAAATGCCTACGAGTCCGTTGAAGAGGAAGGCGATGCAGTAGAAAACCCAGCCGAAGCTGACGAAACGGTGGAACTTCGTGTCTTCCTTGCGGCCGAAGCGGGCCGCGTCCTGGGTGTCGGGGAAGAGGAGCCAGACACCCATGTAGAGGACGAACACGGTCAGCCATCCCGGAACCGCCGTGGTCGGCTCAGCGGGCTCGAATGCAGACCAGTCACCTTCCCAGCCGAACCGTACGCCGGCTGCAATGACCGCGATGATGAGTCCAAAGAAGTAGATGGGCAGCGAGATGCCATTGAGCTTGCTCAACCATGTCTGCATGCCTCCGAGCATCAAGGGCCACATCCCTGCGATGACGATGGCGTACCACACGCGGATGTCCCACACCTGGAAGAACGACTGCAAAGCGACAGCGAGCACGCTACTTTCGAAGACCGCGTAGTAGATGGCTGCCGTGGCAATCAGGAACGGGGCCAGAGCGGCCCCGCGGAAACCGAAGAGATCGCGGGAGAGTAACGTGGAGTTCAGCCCCCACTTGATGGCTTCCCTAGCACTCTTGGCGCCAAGTACTGAGTACACGACAACCGTCAAGACTATTCCGATGATGGCCTGCTGCACGCCGACAAGGCTTGCCGAGAGGGCTCCGTAGTAGACGAACGCCAAGGCACTGGCGATCGATGACCATCCGCTGAAGACGGCCCACTTATTGAGGCGAGCGGTCGGTGGGACGACGTGGTTCGTGTACTCTGCCTGGCGTTGCTCCTCGACCACGCGGGGATCGTCCGAGCCGCGAAGCTCGAGCGTTGGACGAGGCTGTGCGTGGATCTCGTCTGAGGTGTTCATTTCCGTCACCTTGCTTTGTTGATGGAGTGCTTTTCTGTTGCTCGGGCACCGCAGGCTTCCGCCTGGGCCACTCCTGCGGGAGAAATGGCGGTTCCTTCCGCAATGATCAGTTGCTGGCCGGGTCTGGAAACGGTGGTCCACCCTGAGTCGCTTGACGGCACTCCGAACGCCTCCACTGTCTGAATCCTGTCCCACGGTTCATGATTCGTTTCCGCCCTTCCTCGGAAACACCCGCTACAGGAATCGATTTAACATTCATTAAGGAGATGCGTCAAGCATCGGCCTAACTCGGGCTTCGATCGGCGGAGTGGTGTAGAAAGCCCACCCGATAGCATGTCCGGAGCGGTGTCGGCGGGACCGGAGGATAGCGACACCCCGATATCAGCTGAGAATGCTCCTGCATGAAGCGGTCTGCCGCGACAATGCAGCTATTCCTTCCAGCCCAACCTTCGGTGCGGCAGAGCACGGCGGCTCATATCCCCCCGGCGGGCAGGTGCAATAGAACGCGGCACAGGTTAGCTGCCGCGAGCTCGAGGAACCCGGCGCCGTCACTCTGGGAAGGCCCGTCGGCCGTGGTCATCGCTGCGGAAGCGGAGAGGCAGGATTGTCGCTCCAGAATCCGGCCTGTACGGGGAGCAGGTGGCGGGCAAACCAGTCTGCTGCAGCAGAACTTGCCACGTCAAAATAGGAGGAGTACACGGAGTAGTGGTCTCCAGGGACCAGAAGCAGCTGTTTCGGGTGATGCGCCCTCTGATAGGCCTCCTGCTGGAGATTTGTTGGGGTCACCGTGTCCGAATCCGCAACGATCATCAGGAGCGGGGTGGGCGCGATCCGTTCGACGAAAGCGCCGGGTTCGTAGCCGCGCGAAAGTTCCAGTGAGCGGACCGTCACCGAGTTGCGCCAGTTCTCGCAGACCTGTCCCTGCCCCCACATGTACTCATAGGAGTCTCGGCCCGGGTAAGCGACGGCTGCAGCCGGTTCCGGACTGACCATCGGGATGGCAGCAGCATCCGCTCCGGCAAACCGTGCCTCGCGTTCTTCCTCGAACCAGCGCTGTTGGTGGAGCAAGTCCTTGCTCGACAACTTCTGCCGCGCCGCGCGCCAGCCGCTGATCGTGGGCACCTGTGCCACGACGCAGCGAACCCGTCGGTCCAATGCAGCAACCACGAGAGCGTGACCGCCGCTGTAACTGCTTCCCCATACGCCGATGCTTCCACCGTCCACATCCGGCCGGGAACGAACGTAGCTGATAGCCGCTCTGAAGTCCTCCACCTGCCGGTGCGGATCTATCTCCTGACGTGGCTCGCCGTCACTGGCTCCGAGATTGCGGAAATCGAAGGTCAAGGCAGCGAAGCCACGGGCGACAAACGCGGCCGCATAGTCCTCCAGGTCACCGCCCGCGACCATGCCCCAGCCGTGCCCAAGGACGATCACCGGCCAGGGTTTGCTCACACGGACAGGCGCGTAGTAGGTCCCTCGGACCGTACAGCCCTCTACATCAAATGCGACCTTCTCCCCGGCTTGCACGGCCTGATCCTGACTTACCCCTGGATATGCCACAATCACCACTCCCTAATAAGTTCGACAAATTTTTGCAAAGTGATAGGTCGCTGGCCAAGACGAGCCCCAATAACCTACTTGTCCAGCAGACCCCTTGACGATGCCGCGGAGGTGGGCCAGGGCCCGGTTGGAGGGGGCAGGCTCCTGCTCGCCCGCCTCTTTCCGCCTCCCTCAGAGCTGTTGAAGGGTGACCGTCTCTGAATTGCTTATTTAGCGTTAACTCAAGTATTGATCAAGGGTACAAAGCATTAGGAACAGGATCAAGAAACGCCTGCAATTGTCTTTGGACGACGCACGGGGTTGAACCGTGGAGGCCGGTCCATGGCCGTGGAGCATCGGGCTTAGGGCACCCCCGACGCTGAAGGACAAGGCCGGACTCACCTCCAACAGGACCTCGAGCGTTTTGAGCGTCGAGTGACCGCTTTGCGTGGAAGTGCGCAGAAACTCATAGGACTTTGTGATCCAAGGCGGCCCCTCGTGCCACTCCGATCTTTGTGATCTCCCGGTGAGTGTCGGACGCATGACACAGCTTAGGTTCCCAGCGGAATCATGGCTTCCGGAAGTGTCCCCACTACGATCAGGTTGGCGGTCCGGCCCAACAACAAGCGGGTCACTTTGGGCTGCGGGACAAAGCGCATGCGGTGCAGCCGAGTCCGAGCCCCAGAACGATAAAGCCCAAGACAAGGAGCGCTGGAACGCCACCTGCTCCTTCCAGGATGAAGCCTGCTCCGAGGGGCCCCACGGAGAACCCCACTCCGACCAGTAGATTCGTCGTGCTCAGTGCGTGCGGGGACCCTCCGCTCGCGCTTCGTTTCGCCCGGCCAATCCCGCATTGCCCATACCTGACCTTGCTGACGCCATGGCGCGAACGTGCGGCGGACATTTCGCATAAGCCGGTCCTCCACCGCGACACTAGATGGCCACTCCCCCGCCGCGAAAATTTCCATGCAAATTCTGACTACGCCGATTCGCGTATACCCCGCCCGCAAAAATGTCCCGCTTAGGCCGCTCAACCGCTACAGTTGAGCCCATGCCAGCACACGTCGTCGGTTACGCCCGAGTTTCGACCAATGAACAGGACCTCACCGCGCAGAGGAACGGACTCACCGCCCTCGGTGTCCCCGACGACAGGATCTTCGTCGATCACGGACTGACCGGCAGGAACATGGAACGGCCCGGCCTGCGCGAAGCCCTCGCAGCCGTCCGCGACGGCGACACTCTGGTCATCACGAAACTCGACAGGCTCGCCCGCTCCCTGCCCGATGCCCGCGACATCGTCGAAGAACTGACAAAGAAGAAAGTGAAGCTGAGCATCGGCGGCTCCGTCCACGATCCCACCGATCCCGTCGGCCGACTGCTCTTCAATGTCCTGGCCATGGTCGCCGAATTCGAATCCGACCTCATCCGGGCCCGCACCCGCGAAGGCATGCAGGTCGCCAAAGCCAAGGGCCGGCTCCGCGGCAAACAACCCAAACTCTCCAAAAGCCAGGAGGCCCACCTTGTCACCCTATATAAGGGAGGACAACACACCACCACCGAAATCGCCGAGCTCTTCAAGGTCGCCCGCAGCACGGTGTACCGGGTCGTGCAGCGCACACCCTGAACACCACCAGCCGGAGGATAACAGGATCCAGCGCAGCCCCTACCGCTCCACAAGTTCGGCGCGGGATACCGGCACAAGAACGACAAGGACTGCCTGCATGGTCAAAGTGTTTTTAGTGCGTCAAGGAACAGTTTTCTTTCAAACGGTTCAAGGGCTCGCACCCTTGGTCCGGCATCCAAGCTCTTGAAGCCGGCGACCAATTGATCCAAATTGTCATAGCGTGGCATGGCAGGTACAAGTTTCTTCGATACCTGTGCCGGTATCCCGTATTCCTCGGCGGTCAGTAGCAACGGGTTCAGAAATCCGGCTTCCATCCTTGCAGCGTAGGCTTCAAAGTTTCCGGGTTCCATGGAACGTCGGGGAAGGACCTCCTTTGCAACCCTGTCCAAAGCACGGATGAGAGCCGGCAGGTTATGGTCTATCCAAAAGCGCACGAAATCAAAGGCATCCTCGACCTTCTCATCAAGTTCTTCCGCTATTTTTCCGGGTTCCGTCGCTTTGACCTTTTCCGATATGCGACCGATGAACGCCTTCAGGTCACCATCGCAGCCCGCGAGCTGCAGTGTCAGGAACGTCAAGTGCTTGGCAGATGTTGCCAGATGAGACTGCAGCCCTCTACGAGGGGGGATGAAGTCCCAGATGAGATTAATGACCGGTTCCAGTTCATTCCAGCCGGGTGCTGCACCCTTCCATTGAAGTTCCGCCAGTACCCGGGCAGGGGCCTTCATCAGGTGTTCAGCAAGGGTGATCTGGGCTTCCGGATCAATGCCGGCATTGAGCCGCATCGTTTCCTGGCTGAGAACACTTTGCTCAGTCACGGGACGCAAGCGCTCCTGCGAACGCTCGGTCCGGTCTTCCTCATCAATGGATAACAACAGGGAATCGGATGCGCCGTCGCTCTGGCTGATACCCGGCATGTCGATGCTCGGCAGTTCAAACTGCGGCGGTTCATTGAATAGGAATATCTTGCCGACAAAATGTTTCAGCATTCGGCCGCCGCGCCCCCTGATGTTGGCGAACGTGAAGAAGTCGTAGGCATCCTTGGCTATGTTCTTGTCGAGGATGATGATGTTTTTAGCGGTGGTATTGACCCCTTCGATCAGGGTACTCGTGCAAACCAGAACGCCAAGTTGCCCGTCGTCAAAGCCATTTACCAGCAACGGTCCCATCCATCGTGGCAGTTTGCCGTGATGAACGCCTACACCGATTTCCAGGGACTTCGGTAGGCTCCAATTTCTACTGTAGTTGCGCGATAACCAGTCGGCAGCGTCTGCCATGCCCGGACCGTAGCCGCCGTCCGGCGCGTCTTCCCTAAGCCACCGGGAAACCTTCCGTGCTTTACCGGGGCTTTGACAATAAATCAGCGTCGGACCGTCATTCTCCTTGATGATCCGCTGTATCTCAGCCCTACGGGTGGTGTCGTTCTTGTTGTGCTTGGTTTTGACCTTGAACGTGTCTGCAGCAACGGTAGCGTAATCGGTAATCATTAGGTTGGCACGAAGTTCGGTTGGCAGAGCGGAAGAGAGCGCCTCGATGATAGGGGCGGCAAGGTAGAACTGCGCGTTCGTTTTCATGAGGCGATAGACAGCCTGGTTCAGCAGTTCGCTCCGGACAGACTGATCGTTGAGTTTGTAAAACTCATCAACGAAGAAGAAGTCAGGTTCCGGCATGTCCTTGATTGCCAGGTACCGTTCCTGAGTCAGGACGAAAAGGTTGCGCTCCGCGTACGTCTGCCCGGGATGGGTTATCACCTTAAATCCATCAAACTTGCGGCTGAGCCGCTTCCGGATCTCGTCGATTAGGGCAAGGGTGGGAACCACCATGACCACGTTGTCGTATCTGTCAGAAGCGATCAGGGCATCCATGACCAAGGTTTTGCCGAAACTGGTCGGTGCAGAAAGAATGACGTTTTCGCCGTTCATCAGTTTCCGGTAAACCTCGGCCTGGACCCGGTGAAAGACAACGCCTTCCAGCCCATCGGGTCGATGCAGTTCCATGGCGATAAGGTCAGCAAGTGGGAGCCGGCTGGCATCCAACGTGTCCATGTATGGAAACAAACCCTGGTCGCGCGCCAGCGACAGTAGCAACGGCAGTTCGGTCTGAAACTCGTCGGCCCTATCCAAGGCCCGGATCACCAAGTCCTGAACGTCTGCGTTCTTGCCGTGGATCGCTTTTAGGGATGCGATGTCTGCCAGCAGCGAGAACTCCTGTCCTTCAATAGAGGGTGCGGCTAGGAGCGCTTTTACGGCTGGAATGCTGCTTGCCATGATTTGAGCCTCCCATCAAAAGCATCGAGCAGGTCAGTCTTGGTGTTCATAGGCATCAGGATGAGTTGCACCCGCACTTCCCGTGGCAGTTGCTTGGCGGTCAGTTTCTGGCGGAAGGTCTCCCACTCCGCACGAAGATGTTCCGCAATCTCAGCCTTGTATTCCGGTGAACTGGTTTGATGCTTGCCAGTGATGTCGCTGTCAAAGGTAATGAAGACTGGGATGACTACCCGTTCAAAAACTTCGTCCAGACTGACCTGCCGCGCCAGCAGTGATTTCAGGGTATCCGCGTGTTTCCATGAAGGATCGATCTTGGAAGAAATAGCGGCAAATTCCGTGCGCAAGTACTGCTTGTCCAGATGATCCTGGAGTTCTGCCAGCACCGCACGAATGGCACCGGACCCATCAGTGAAGAACTTCGATTCACCAAGCCAAAGTTCCAGTTCGCTGCCGTTCTCGCCGGCTTCACTGGTTTCAACGATATGGACTGCGTCGAAGCCCTTCACCGTGTCATTCGGTGCGTCCTTGAAATAAATGCGGCTGATGGCTTGCTCGCTGTTCAGGAACCGCCGCAACACCATATGCAGGAGCAGTTCCCCGATCTCACCGCGGTTCTTGTATTTTTCCGAGGTGTAAATGAGCGATATGGCTTTTGCCATGAGCGCCATGCCGTTGGACAGGGTGAAACTGGCCCGTTCCTCGTGGGTTAGTACCCAGTCTGCCGCCCAGTTGAGCATGTCAAGTGAAAGGGCGTCATAACGCCACTTCTTCTCCTCGTGACCGGCACAAACGCCCAGCAGGGAAACTGCTTCGTCAATTTCCTGGACGATGATACTCAGTACCGTTTCCGGCAGATTTTGCTGGTGTGCCATGCTCCCCCGTTACGAACCGGAAGACTTCGGGATTTCCACGGACAGGAAACGAAGAGTCGCGGTGCTTGTTTAGATCAAAACTAGCACCGGGCGTACATGGGACAGATGTTAGTGAGCCGCGGCTGAGGAAAACGTTACGCACTCGGGATCAACCCGTATTTTGTTGCTTCCTTCTCGCACTTTAGCCGCCCCTAAGGTGCCGACACCGACTGTCGAGGCGTAGATACAAGGCGTACATATCAGGGCATCTTGTCCGCAGAAACTGCCAGCGGGAGACTCCCTGCGCTCTCGGTAAAGGCTGCTCTGCGTTATGTTGAGACGCAGGAGCGGGAGACACATTGACAAGACGTTCCGAGCAGGCCGAACAACCCGCTTCTCACTGCTCCGGTCCGGATCTGGATCGTCTCAAGAAATGGTCCTTTGCTGAATGCCTGTCCGATCTTTTTTCGGGGTGACGTGCTCCCACCGCCGATGGCCTGCGTGATGTTACTCGCAGCCCACGCCGTCTCCGTCCCGGTCCAGCCGGGAGCTATATCCGGGATCACCCCAGCGGACCGGTGCTGCCCCGGCAGCCCGGGCTGCGGCACAGTTGGCGTATCCTCCGGCAGGTGCGGAACCGGCGCCGCCCGTTCCGTAACTGCCCTGCCAGATGTAGTAGGCCTTGCTACTGGCAGCCTTGGCCGCATAGTTCGGGCCTTTGGCGGTGACTTTGACGCTGATGTCCGAGAACTGGTCCTTGGACGTCAGGGTATACGTTGACCGAGTGGCGCCCCTGATCGTGTACCCGTCTCGGTACCACTGGTAGGAATATGACGTCGGGGTTGGGGAAAAGCTGCCCCTCGCTGTCAGGGTTCTGCCGACCTGCTTGGTTCCGGTGATCGTTGGGCCTGTCCTGACCTTGAAAAGGCCCTTGCCGATTTTGAAGGCCTTGGTGGACGCACTGCGGTTCGAATAGGCAGTCCGCTTAGCCGTGACCTTGGCAGCCACCTGCGCGCCGACATCGGAAGCAGTCAGCAGGTAGGTGGATCTGGTGGCGCCCGTGATCTTTATACCGTTGCGGTACCACTGGTAGGAATGGGAAGCCGGTTTCACCGAGTACGTCCCGGGAACTGCCCTGAGCTTATAGCCTGCCTTTTTGGTTCCTGTGATTCGGGGTTCGGAGACGACTTTGAACGTTCCTTTTCCGATTTTCGTGGACCTGGCCGTCGATTGGGCTGCCTTGTATCCAACCAGTGTGGTGGTGGTTTTTACTGAGACGACACGGCCAAGATCCTTGGGGGTGAGCTTGTACCGGGCTTTGACGGCACCCTTAATGGCCTTGCCCGAGCGGTACCAAATGTAGGTGCTCTTAGTGCCCTTCGGCCAAGCGGCTGCCGCGGTGAGGGTTGCACCGACCCGCTCGGTGCCGGTGATTCTCAGCTTCTTGGTCGGGACAAGTGCGCAGACCGTAACCATTCTGGCTGCCGAGGTGCGTTCAGCGGTGCCCAGGTTGTTCAGGTTTCCCGTGATGCGGACGGCTATCCTGGTTGAAAGATCTGCCGGGGAGATCACGTAATTCCTGTCCGAGGCTCCCGAGATGGCTCGTCCGTTACGCATCCACTGGTAGGTTAGCTTCGTTCTCGAGGGTGTCCACGCTCCGGGAACCGCAGCCACGGTCTGTCCGACACAGAAATTCCCGTCCATCGCCGGAACGGGGGCGGTGTGGATCAGCGGGGCGCCGATAATGCCGAAGGTCGCAGTCGCTTGGGTTCGCTTGGACTCATCCCAACCATTAGTGGCATGAACTATCAGTGTCAGTTCCTTGCCCGCGGAATCCGCCGGCAGCCGGAAGGCATCACCTGGTGCCCAGTCCCAATGGAATGGCCAGCCGTCCAGATACCACTCAAGATCATCGGGCGGACCCCCCTTAATTCCATCCTCCCGCACGGGATCCACCAGGTTGCCCGCCGTCAATTCGCCCCGGAGTCCGGGCACGTCAGCGGCCGTGAACAGGTGGGCCCCTGGGTCCACGTCGTCGTACTCGGAGGTAGTGGTGATTACAACGTTTTTGGGTGGGTTAAAGACTTCCGCTGCCTCGGCTGACGGCAGCGTAAGAATCGGTGACAGCAGGACCGCCGACAATAACACGGCTATGCAGGCGCGCCACGGCGACCTTGCCCGCACCAGCAATGGCTGGAGTAACTCTTGTGTCACCCTATCCCCCTGTTTTCAATTCTCCACGGCTGCAGGACTCTTCGGCCTGCCCTCAGCAAATCTGCACGATGCGCACCGGCAGGCAGTCGCTTCCGACGCCTCTTCTCACTATCCCTATCGGCACGAAACTCCCTCCGGTCAGCGGGCGGCTTGCGTACTTGATCATTTCGGCGCCCTTGCCTGTTCCGAGGCACCCGGTTACTGTTCGATCACCGTATGGCGGGACCGAAGCGAAGCCGCTGGAGCCGCAGCCCGGATATTAGACCGAAACGCCACAAAAGAGCTGGAAATGCCGGGAACCCGGGCACGGCTGTCAGCGCCGTTATCGCGACTCTCCCCCAGATTAGACAACACCAATCCGGGAGCGGGGAGGCTTGAATGCCGATAACAGCGCATATGTTCGTTGGGGTTACCGCACTGTGGCATTCCACCGCGTGCACGAAGAGCCGACTCATGCGCGGCGGAACGGGGCCGCAGCCACAAGTGTGATGCGATTCAGCGGTAAGACACTACACAGGGATGGTTGTTATTTAGCGGGCAACTCGTCCTGGTGACCTGGGTGTGTCCCTCCGCTGTGCAGCGGCGGAACGATCAGGCCGCACAGGCCAATGACGGCGGTACACGAAGCAAAAGGGTGAAAGCGGTGCTGCGAGGGCTAATTATCCGCCCGGTGCCGGCAACTGGAGCCTGCGCGGGCCAGGCTTTGCCGCCCGTTCACCCGGGCGTGGCGGAACAGGGACCGGTCGGTCATACGGAAGTCCTAGCTTGAGGGATTGCTTCCAACAGCAATCACCCTGGCGAAAGGAACCTGTATGCCTTCCCCTGTCTCCCGGCGTCGTCGTGCCCTGACGGGCGGCAGCACCGCCTTGGCCCTGCTGGCACCGCTGGCGTTCTTCGGCGTGCAGATCGCTTCGGCGGATCCGCCGAAGCACTCCGGCGCGGAGGGCAGCCCGCCGGCCCATGCCCCCGCCAAGGGTCACCGCGGAGACAAGCCCGTCGATGACGATGTGGACCCCACGACGTACGTCGGCGGTCCCGACGTCGTCACCGAGGGCGAGACCGAAGGGGATGTCTTGGATGGTGTGGTCTTCGATGACGCCAACCAAAACTCGGTCCGGGATAAGGGCGAGAAGGGCATCCCCGGGGTGGCGGTGTCCAACGGCCGCGAGGTGGTCCAGACCGATGCGGAGGGCCGCTACGAGCTGCCGGCGAAGGACAAGGACACCTTCTTCGTCACCAAGCCCGCCGGCTGGGACACCCCGGTGGATGAGAACAACATCGCGCAGTTCTCCTACACCCACGCTCCCCAGGGCACCGCCGAGCAGGAGTTGCGCTTCGGCGGCCTGGAGCCCACCGGGGAACTACCCGCCGCGGTGAACTTTCCGCTGACCAAGAATCCATCCTCGGCTGGCGAGGACATTCGGTGCCTGGTGCTGGCCGATCCGCAGGCCTACTCCAACCAGGAGATCTCCCATGCGCGCAACGGTGCCCTGCGCGAAGCAGCGGCCTATGATGCCGCCGACTGCGGCGCCCTGTTGCTGGGCGATATCGCCGGCGATGACCTGGGCATGTACGACCGGGCGAAGGAGGCCCTGGGCCTGATGGGCATGCCCGTGCGCGCGATCCCCGGCAACCACGACTTGGACTTCGACGCCACGGACGCCCGGTGGTCGTTTGATACCTACCGGCAGCACTGGGGACCGGAGAACTACTCCTATGATGTCGGCGAGGTACACGTGCTGGCGCTAAACAACGTGAAATACCCGTGCACGCCCGAGGACGACAACGCCGACGGCAAGCGGCCGGCCTGCGAGGACCCGGCCGGCGCCCCGGCGTACAACGGCCGCCTCGGGGAAGACACCTTGGCCTGGATCAAGAAGGATCTGGCCACAGTGCCCAAGGACAAGCGCGTCGTGGTCGCCACGCACATCCCGCTGGTATCCCACTCCGGCGCTGACAGCGCCCAGCACCAGACCGACGACGTCCGCACACTCTACGAACTCCTTGAAGGACGCGAGGCGTTGTCCCTGTCCGGTCATTCGCACTGGATCGAGTCGATGGCCGAGGGAGATTCCCTCGGGGCATGGGAGGAGGCCGTGGGGGTGAAGGCGGTGCCGTTCGACCACATCGTCGCCGGCGCCGTGTCGGGAGACTGGTACGCCGGGGACTACGACGTCAACGGCCAGCCGATGAGCTTCCAGGGCGACGGCGCGCTGCCAGGTTTCTGGACCTTCGACTTCTCCGGCACGGACTACCGGCATGCCTTCCATGCCACCGGCCGGGACGGCGACCAGATGGGCCTGGGTCTGAGCTCCCCGCACTACCGCCACTGGGCGCAGACCCTGATCGACTGGCGCGACGAGCACCCCGTCACCTGGGAGAACAAGCACAAGGACGCGGTGCCCCCGCTCACACTGGGTGATCTCGGGGATCAGAACATGATTACCCGCGACGACCTGGACGGGGGCACCTACCTGACCGCCAACGTCTGGGCCGGCACCACCGACTCCACCGTCACCGTCTCAATCGACGGTGCCGAACCCGTCACCGCGGAGATCACCCAGCCTGCGGCGGGTGAAGAGGTCCGGCGCGGCGTCGAGTGGTCCGACCCGTCGGCGCTGATCCGCCAGCTCACCAGCGCCCGGATGTCCTACCAGTCGACCTCGGGGAACCCGGAGGCCCAGGGCCTACACCTGTACAACGGCCAGGTCTACGGACCCTCCGCACCGCGCCCGGTGGAAGGCAACCTCGCCGATGGCTCCCCGCACCTGTGGCGCATCCCGCTGTCAGCCGACCTCGAGAACGGCATGCACCTGGCCGAGGTGGCCTGGACCGACCGCTACGGCAACGGACACACCGAGACCCTCGCCTTCGAGATCGTCGACGAACGGCCACAGCAGAGCTTCCGGCTGGACACCTTCGGCGAGGACGTCGTGTGGTGATCCACGGTCCTCGACCAGGCCGTCGGCAGCGCGGGCGGAAAGCGCATTGTCTGTCAGATTGAACTAGGCCCGATCAGGCTCGTGCAGGACCGCTAATCAACCTCAGGTGCTCACAGGAACGCTGGGGCTACGGCGAAGACTGCGGTCAGCACGTGGCGACGGCGGCGGGAGACGTCATGCATCAGCAGCGGCGCGTCTTCGTAGGGCACGACGTCGGTGATCAGGTGCTTGCGGATCGTGTCGCCGTGGGTGGCGAGCAGCTTGATGGTTTCGGCCGAAAGCCGCGCCCGGTCCCACTGTGCCGTGAGGCCGCGCGGTACCCTGCCGATCTGCGCGCAGCGCAGGTTGAGCCCGTTGTGGTGGAATTCCTCGCCCAGCCGGACGGCGTCGGCTCCGCTGGTGTAAAAGGCGAGGTCGATGATGCTGCCCTGGGGTCGGGCCGCGCGGAGGGCGGCGTGCAGCGCCTCGGGGCGCCCCCGGCATTGGAAGACGACGTCGGCGCCCCGGTCCCCGGGACCATGGCGCCATCGCGTTTTCAATATCTTGCCGGGGTCGTCATTCAGGTCGAGGGCCAGGAAGCCCAGCTCTTCGGCCAACTGCCGGCGGCGGGCGTCCGAGTCCGCGACGGCGACTTCGCGCGCGCCGAGGGATCGGGCGAACAGGGCGGTAACCAGCCCGATGGGCCCGGCGCCGGTGACGAGCACCAGCCGGCCGTCCACCCCGTCGCCCAGCGCGCGGACCAGGCCACCGGTTTCATCTGCCGCCGCGTGCAGCAGGCCGTTGGCGCAGATGGGCCCGAAGTGTGCGACGAAGACGCCAAGCAGCGGATCAAGGTCGTCGGGCAGCGGCACCAGATGCTCGCGCAGCGGGTCGGCCACATGCGCGGTGGCGTGGCCATAGGCCGTGGCGAGGATGTCCCCCTCGGCGAAGGCCGGAGTGCGGGATTGGGCGACCCGGGCGACCTCCATGTAGCCCAGCCTGCGGATCGGGTAGGCGGCCTCGGCCGAGTCCTGCAGGAACAGGCCGAGCTCGTGATCCAGGCGGGACCGCAGCCCGGGGTGGTCGCCCTTGACGAAGGCCAGTTCCGTGCCGGCGGACAGGCCGGTGACGAGCGTTTCGAGCAGGAGCCCGCCGTCGGGGACTTCGGGCAGCTGCTCCTCGACGATTTCCAAGGCTCCGGCTGCAGGAATGACGAGGTTGCGCCGGTTCCTCATGGCGCTTCCCCTGCCGTGGCCGGCCGCTCTTCCGGCAGTTTCACCGGCAGCCCCGTGCGCGCCGATTCGGCAATGGCACAGCCGAGCCGGTGGCTGCGCAGGGCCTCGGCATAGGGGGCGCGGGTGCTTTCCCGTTCGCCGCGGACTGCCTCGATGAATTCCCGGTCGACGGCGATGCGCGGGTCCTCGGCACAGCCCAGGTCCGTGCGCGACGTGCCGTCGAAGCTGCTCAGGCCGGCCTCGGACAGCTCCAGGTACAGGCCTCGACTCACAATGTGCAGAGCCGCGCGGTGCTTGGCGGCCAGCACCGAGGTCGCCGCCAGCGTGGCCACGGTTCCGCTGCCAAAGCGGACGGTAGCCGCGGTGGCGTCGTCGACGTCGTCCGGTTCCGGCCCCGATCCGTCGGCCGGGGGATGCCCGGTCTCCGTCCCGCGCACCCCGGCGGCGTAGACCTCCACGGCTTCGCCGAGCAGGAAGCGCGCCGTGTCCAGGACGTGCGTGAGCTGCTCGACCACCTGACCGCCGGAGCGGTCCATGCGCCCCCACCACGGGACCGGCGGCCGTTTGTCCAGCCAATAGCCGTTGGCCAGCAGGGCCGGGGCCTCCTCGAGCAGGCCCCGGGCATGTCCGACGGCGTCCATGCAGCGCCAGTGGTAGCCGGTGCCGGTGACGACGCCGGCCGCTTCCACGAGCGCCCCAATTTCCTCCGCGGCTTCCCGGCCCAGGCCGACCGGCTTTTCCACGAACAGCGGCAGTCCCCTGGAAAGCGCCGCCCGTTCACCGGGCCCGTGCGCGAACGGCGGAACGCACACGTAGACGGCGTCCGCTTCCGTGTGGTCGAGGGCCGTCTCGGGGTCGGTGAAGGCCGGGGCGTCCACTTCACGCCCCAGCTTCTCCGCCGCAGCCGCATGCGCGTCGGTGACGCTGGTGATCCGGGCGCCAAGCTCCTGCAGGACGCCGACGTGCCGCCGCCCGACGGAGCCGGCCCCGATCAAGGCTACTTTCACGCTCATGTGGCCTCCTGGAGGAGTTGGTCGTACAGGCGCAGGTAACTGGCAGCCATCGCCTCGGGTGTCCATGCCGCTGCCGCGTCGATGCAGTCCTGTGGGCGGATATTGTCCAGTTCCTGCAGGAACCGGGCCATTTCCTGCTCATCGGCGGCGAGGAAACCGGTGCGGCCGTGGTCCACCAGCGAGGGCAACACTCCCAGCGGTGTCCCCACCACGGGGATGCCGCGGGACAGGGCTTCCACCACCCCGGTGGCTCCGGGTTCGGCCCACCGGTTGGGGGCCAGCAGCACCCGGGCCGAGCGCAGGACGTGCTCCTTGGCTTCGCCTTCGACTCCGCCGATCCAGCGGTACCGGCCGCCGTCGAGCAGCGGACGGACCTCCTCCCGGAAGTACTTGGCGTCCGGGTGGGAGGCCAGGTGCGGGTCCCCTTCGGCCAGCCGGCGGTCCAGCTCGGCCGGGTCGTTGATTCCGGCGACGGGGCCGGCGAGTACCAGGGGCAGGCCGGCCAGGCGGCAGATCCTCAGTGCGGTGTCCTGCCCCTTGTCGCGGGTGATGCGGGCCAGCATCAGGGCGTGCCCGGCGCTCTCTGCGTGGACGTCCAGGGCGGGCGGAGCGGCCAGGGGGACGACGCCGATCGTCTGGCGCCGCAGCGCTAGTGGTGCGCGCTCCAGCTGGGACTGCGAGACCGCCGCGAACCGGATGCGGCCGCGGCCGTTGAAGGACGAATAGAAAGCGCTGTGCTTACCCAGGTCCCAGTGCAGGGTCTGCAGCACCGGCGGCGCAGCTTGCCCCATGGCGGCGAATACCGCCGGTCCCACCACCTCGAGGTGGTCGTGCACCAGGTCCCAGGCGCCGCCGTCGTACATGGCCTGCACAACGCCGTGCATATGCGCGTGGGCGATACCCGAGACCTGGTTGTAGGGCAGGGCGATCGAGGCGAACTGGGGTTCGTCGAGCGGGCACAGGTAGGCGTCGGCCTCGATCGTGCTCGGGCCCACCGTGGCGAGGGTGACATGCACCCCGGCGCGGCGCAACTCCGGAATCAGGGTGGCGACCACCGTTTCGATGCCCCCGTACCCGCGGGGCGGAACAGGCAACCAGGGGCCGGCGTTGATGAGGATCCGCACGGCTCAGGCCACGTGCCCGGTCGCGAGCCGGTACTGGCCCATGTCCAGCATCGCCGGACGTTCAGACACTTCAACGGTGCAGGTTTGCCCGACGTAGTCCTCCCCCTGGCGCATGAACTGCGTCAGTTCGACGGCGTGAGGGGCAGCCGGGGCCAGGCCTCGGCGGTGCAGCCGGGCCTGCACGGTGAGCTGGATCTGCAGGGCCATCCGGGCCAGCTCGGCGTCTGTGGAGTTGCGGTGGCAGCGCTCGCCCAGGTCCACCTGGGCCATCCCGTCCAGGCCCACGGCTTCCAACACGTCGATCAGCATGCCGGTTTCCACCCCGTAGCCGGAGACGAAGGGTATGCGTTCGAGCAGGCTGCGCCGGCCGGCATATTCGCCGGCCAGCGGCTGGACGATCCCGGCCAGTTCGGGCCAGTACAGGTTCAGCAGGGGGCGTGCCACCAGTTCCGTGACCCGGCCTCCGCCCGCCGGCATGATTTTGACCCCGTCGTCGAGCGGCCGGTCATAGTAGCTCTTGACGAAGTGGGTCCGCGGATCGGTTAGCAGGGGGCCGATCAATCCGACGGCAAACTGTGCATCGAACCGGCGCAGGTCCGAGTCCATGAACACCAAGAGGTCGCCGCTGGAGATGGCCAGGGATTTCCACAAGGCTTCGCCTTTGCCCGGAGTGCATCCGGTGCCGGGCAGAATCAGGTCCTGGTGGGCAACCTTCGCGCCGGCGGCCGCGGCCACGGCGGAGGTGTCGTCGGTGGAGTTGGAGTCGATCACGATGATCTCGTCCAGCAGCGGTACCGCCTCGACAAGTTCGGTGCGCAAAGCGGTCACGATCGACCCGACCGTCGCCGACTCGTTCTTGGCCGGAAGTACCACGCTGATCCGCTGGCCGGCCTTGCGTTTCACGAGTTCGTGCCGGTCGAAGCTTTTGCCTTGATAATTTTTGGCGGAGAACCACTCCAGAACGTCAGCCCGCATTCCGGCTTCCTCTCATCGAGCGCCGGTTCATCCCCCAAGGCCGGCTGTCGGTAGGATCAAGTCGAAGCCTACGGGGCCGGATCCTGCCCTGTGAATAGTTTCCGTGAGATTGGCAGGGACGGCCGGCCCCCGGAAAGGGCTGCGGATGCCGGTGCGGGCGGCTCGGAAACGTCTGCGCAAGGCCGCGGCAGTGAGGAGAATTGATGCAGCAGCAGGTCCCCGCCGGCGGCCACGTCCATCGGCCCCGCCTGGTGCTGTGGCGGCACGGCCAAACCGACTGGAACGTCTTGGAAAAGGCCCAGGGACATGCCGACATCCCGCTCAATGCAATCGGCCGGGTCCAGGCCAAGCAGGCTGCCCGGCTGCTGGCAACGTTCCAACCCGATTTCATCTGGTCCAGCGACCTGGAACGCGCCCGCCACACTGCTGCAGAGCTGGCCGCGTTAACCGGGCTGGAACCGGTGCTGGACAAGCGGCTGCGCGAGTACCATGTGGGCATCAGGCAAGGCACCACCTTTGCGGAGTTCCGGGAACAGCATCCGAGCATCTACGAGAAGTTCTTCAGCGAGGAGAACTACCGGGTTCCCGGAGCCGAGCTGCCCTCCGAAGTCAACGGGCGGATGAAATCGGTCATGCAGGACGCCGCCGCGGAGCTGGCCCGGGGCGGCACCGGCGTCCTGGTGGGGCACGGTGCCGCGCTCCGAAGCGGGCTGTTGGCCTTCTTCGACGCACCGGCCCACATGCGCGAGATGTTTGCCGGCATGGCAAACTGCGCCTGGACGGTGCTGGAAAAGCACCCGGACCGCGGGTGGCAGGTCGTCGACTACAACGCCCAAACCCTGCCCGATCCCTCCTCGGCACTGGCAGACGAAATGCCGGCCGAACACGATGGCCAGGGGTAGGATCCGGCCGGGCGGAATCGCACCATCCGGCGTCTTTGCGCAACTTCGGCAGGCTGGTTGGCCGATGGTGCCTCCGCGTAACTGTTGCCTGTATGTGGAATAGCTTCCTCGGCGCAGCATCCAGCAAGTCCCGCTGGCCTCCGCAAGCTTCCCTATGGACGGGGTGAATGCTGGAACAAGCTTTTCATAAGAGGACCCGTGCAGAATACGCCCTACGCCGCGCATCATGCCGGCGCGTCCACGGCCGGTGTGACCGGCGAACCGAGGGAGACGGTAAGAATGGCACGCACAACCGGGGTTTACGCAGTGCTCCTGTCCGCAATGCTGATGCTCACAGCCTGCGGAGGTGAAGCAGCCCCGGAAGGGACCGCCGAGCCGGCCACGTCCCCTACCGCCCAATCTCCGCAGACCACCTCGGCGGCCAAAACATACACCAACGACGACCTCAAGGAAGTGATCGCGGGTCTGGAAGACGCGCAGGGCCAACAACTTTCAGTCGTTCCGGCGGCACAAATCGATCAGGGACTCACGGCCGCGAAGGAATTGCTGGCGAACGCGACCATTACCCCTGAAGCCTGTTCCATGTTCGCGACCGAACAGACCCGGATACCCGATGGCAGCACCTACGCCGCCGGAGCCAGCCACTCAGCCGAAGAAAAGTCTCAGACCATCATCACCCTCGTCGCCGTCCAAGACCCGCAAGTCGTCGCCGAGCAGCTCGAACAAGCACAAAAATCCATGCAGCAGTGCGCCGACTTCGAAATCGAAGCGGAAGGACAGAAAATCAGCAGCAAGATCACCCCACTGGACGTGATCACAGACGGTGAGCAGTCCCTCGGCTCCATCACCACCCAGAAGTTGCCGAACGGGCAAAGCCAGAAGGTCATGTCCGTAGCTGGAACGCAAGGATCCCTCGCGGCCACCGCAGTGAAAATTGGAGCCGACATCGAGGAAGAAGCACAGGACGAACTCATCAAACTCGTCAACGACGCGCTTGCCCAAAGCGAGTAACCAACCATCTGCATAAAGGAGAATATGACCTGAATGGGTCGCCTTCGGCTTAACCCGAAAGTGACGCGATGCCCTCGAGGCCCAGGTAGCGGCTGTCGAACCCGACCCAAGCATATTTGGAAAGCGCGCCCTCCGGCATTCCAGATACCTTGGATGGTCTCAAGCTCTAACTCGAAACGCGGAGGAAAAATCATGCCAGCAAGAGATGTCTTAAGCCAGGAGCAAATCCAAGCAAATCTGCTCCAGTTGCCCGAATGGCGCTATGGTTTGGGTGCTTTGCGGACCGCAGTGAAATGCGAATCATCCGCAGCTGCCTTGGACTTGCTTTCCGCAATTGGCCGGCTGGCACAGAAATCCGACCACCACCCTGATGTGGACTGGCGGTACGACACATTGTTCATCACGCTCACTTCGCATGATGCCGGCGACAGGGTGACGGCGCGTGACGTAACGCTGGCCCGTTCAATATCGCAGCTTGCCCAAACCACCGGCGTCACGCCCCTCCCGGAACTCTTGCGAACAGTGGAGATAGCCATAGACACAGATGCCCCGGAAGCCATCTCGGAAGTCTGGCGGACGGCGCTGGGCTACAAGCGGCACGAAGACGGAAGCCTGATCGATCCCTATGGCAGGGGTCCGGCCATTTGGTTTCAGGAGTCCCAGCGTCCGAGCGAGAATCGTTTTCATCTGGACGTCACCGTCCCCTTCAGCGAAAGCGCCTCGACTCTGGATGCCCTGGTTAGCGTTGGTGCAACACTCGATGATGAACATGCGCCCATGTGGGTAGTTGCCACTGATGCCCAAGGCAACCGGCTCTGCATCAGTACTGAAGCCGGGCGCGGCGACTAGACGGGTAAAGTCACGCAGCCACGGCCAAGGGCGGCAGCCTGACCTTCCTGTCAGCCACAGTCGCCGCCACCACCGCCTCCGGCGTCTCCTCCATAGGCAGTGGCTCCAAAAGCTCCCGTGCTGGCTGCATCCGGGCGAACGGGAGCCCGGGCACCCTTTACTGGTCGGCGGTCGGCGCGGGCACCCAGAACCACCCAGGCAATACATGCCGCACAGAGGATGGCAACAATGATGGCAAATTCCACACTTGTCTCCTGTCGTTGAGCTCAGAGTATGGGCGGAATAGGCTTAGGGCAACAGTTCCAGGGCAAGACAATTCAGTGACTGGTGCGCCCGCGGGATGAGGCCAACGTCGGGGGCAGCATTCGGTCGGCCACCATTCCGGTCACCATTGAAAATAGCGCTTTGTGGAGGACGTCCACGGCTTTCTCCTCGGCGGGCCAGGTCTTTGGTGGTGACCCGGCACCGGTGGCGTTCTCAATTGTTTGGTCAAAGCCCAGTCGCATCACGGTGTGCCATATATTGGCGTGCAGTCCGCGAATGCCCGTGACGGCCCACACTCCTCTCAGGGCGCCGAGGCTGGCACCGGTGCAGTAATGCATCAGGTGGTTCCACAGGAAGGGCTTGGCATCGTTGGCGGGCCGTTGTCCGAGCAGGGTCAGCAGGGCGCGGGCAGGTACGTAGGAGTTCCGACGGCCGGTGATCGCCTGCTCAACCTTCTCCCCTACCGTCATCACCCCCGCTCCGATGAGTCCGGCCAAAGCACCGGTGCCGGCCGCGCGGCAGATGCCACTGAATCGGTGCGAGGCGGCCATTGGTGTCCTCCAAACTTCTCTTCGCCGCATGGGCAAAAATTGTCAGGGCTGGGCCATGCCTGCTCTGGCCCGGCATGGCCTCAGCTTAGACGGTGCGCCTGGAGCCGGCGACCCTCTTGGTTGGCAGACCCCGCAGATTGCCGTTGCTGGTCGCCCCTTCCCGTGGAAGCACAACAACAGGCAGCCAGCATCACACCACGCCCCGCCCCTCGAGGGGCTTCCGCCACCCTTGCCATGACCCCGCCGCTGGCAGCACCAAAAGTCAGATAATCAGGGCCTCCTTTGCGGACCGCGAAAGCCATGGCTAGCGAGTTACCGAAACCGTAAGCATACTTATAAACACAGGCTTTGGAACCCAGAGTTGCCCATAGTGGGCATCGGGCCTACATCGAGGAGGAGCTTCGATGCGCATCAAGGATTCCGTCGTTGTGATTACCGGCGCGTCAAGCGGAATAGGCCGCGCCGCTGCCCTGCGTTTCGCCCGGAAGGGCGCCCGCGTCGTGCTCGCGGCCCGCCGGACTCAGGCTTTGGAAACGCTTGCCGCCGAATGCGAACGTCGCGGGGCGCAAGCACTGGCAGCGCCGACCGATGTCAGCGACGCAGCCGCCGTGCAGGAACTCGCGGACCGCGCGGTAGCACGCTTCGGCAGAATCGACGTCTGGGTCAATAACGCCGCGGTTAGCTTTTTCGCTCCATTCCTGAGGGCACCTGTCGAGGACTTCCGGCGCCTCATCGACGTCAACGTGATGGGCTACGTGCACGGGTGCCGGGCCGCGCTAGCGCAGATGCAGCAGCAGGGCGCGGGCGTGGTCATCAACGTTTCCTCCGTCGTGGGGGAAATCGCCCAGCCTTACACCTCCGCCTATTCGATGTCCAAGGCCGCCATCCGCGCCCTGGGCGTTAGCCTGCGCTCGGAACTGCGGCTCACCGGCAGGAAAAACCTCAGGGTCTGCACGCTTCTGCCGGCAACCATCGACACCCCGTTCTTCCAGCACGCCGGTAACTACACCGGCCGCAAGGCCCTGGCCATGCCGCCGGTGTACACGGCGGAACGGGTTGCCAAAGCCATCACCGCGCTGGCGGTCTCCCCTCGCGCGGAAGCCGTCGTCGGACCGCTTGGACGGGTCATGGCCTTGCAGCACAGGCTCACCCCGCGCTTGATGGAAGGCGCCATGGCGGCCCAGGTTAACAGGACACATCTTTCGCGCAGCGAGCCGGCGCCCACGACCGCGGGAAACCTCTACTCGCCGCAGCCCTCGCACCCAAAGCCAGCAACGGGAGGCGGCTGGCACGGAAGAAGAAAAACCGCGCTGCGCAGGACAGGCGCCACCCTGCTCGTCCTCACCGCCGCCGGAAAGCTCACCAGCACGCTTGCCCGGCGCTACCTTGGTTCCGGTGGACCAGGAACGCGGATCCCTTAAGTTCACCCTCGCATCGGCAGGCGGCCGCCTCGACGCGGAACTCAGGGCGAGGACCGCGATTCAAGTGTGTTGAAAAGCCGCAGGCGGAAGGGGCGGGCGTTCGGTCAAGGCTGGTCTTCGGTGATGGGTCGGAACGGTGGCGGGCAGTTGCCAGCACGTTCAGCCCTTGTCCCCCGCGTCTGGGATGGCGGCGATAAGTTTCCCGTAGGCAACAAGGTTGTCCTCGAACCTGCCGCTTTGCGGGTTGTACCCGTCGCAGGTGATGAGCCGGATCTCTGCCTGCTTGGTATTCCCGTACACCTGCAGGGCCGGGAAGTTGTCTTTGGCATATCGCTTGATGACCGTCAGTCGGAAGACCGCCGTCGTGCCATCCTCGCGCTCCACCCTGACTTCGTCTCCGGGTACCAGTTCCTGCAGTCTGGCGAAAACGCCCGGGCCCCCGCCCAAGGCGTTGACGTGACCCAGGAGGATCGAGGGCCCCCTTTCCCCCGGCGTCGGGGAATTGATGTACCACCCTGCCGGGGAACCGGCCTCTTCGGGCGGCACCTCCAAGGTGCGATCCTCCTGCTGTGCGAGGTCGATGATGTCGCTGCCAAGCCCGATCCGGGGAATGCTCAACGCTGAAGGCCTGGCTTTCTCCATCACGAGGGAATCGCCGCCGGCAGCGGGAACGGCGGCTTGGGGCGCGGCTGTTTTTTTGTCAGCCCGTTGCGGCTTTTCCCCTGGTTCACGCCCTTGAGCCGCACGGGGAGCCTGCTCGACGGCGGTGCCCGAGGGTGCGGTGCTCGAGGGTGCGGAAGTCGAGGGTGCGGAGGCCGAAGGTACGGAGGGTGGGGGTGGTGACCCGGTAGCGGTGGGTGCAGCGCACCCCGCATTCACGGCCAGGACAAGGGCCAGCCCGGCGAAGAAGGGTGGCCCTGTCCGTGCCGTCTTCACGCCGGTCAGTCCTTGGGAGCGGAACGCCTGCGTGCGACGGCCACCGAAGCGCCTGCAGCAAGCAGAACCCCCAGACCTGCGGCGAGGGACATCGCGCTTCCGTCTGTTTGCGCGGGGGTCTCGACGCCTGTGTCGGGGGCACCGCCTGGCATCGGCCCGGTCATCTGGGAAGCAACCAAGGTTCCGCAGGCCGCGGAAAGTGTGGCCGCCAGCGGCAGCCCCGGGGCTTCAGGGCTCATTTGTTGCTGGGCAGCCGGAGGCAGCCTGTTCGGGTCTACGCCGTGGACCTCCACCGTTGCAGTTCCGGCCTGGATCGCCGCTATTGTTGCCGGATCCAGGGTCAGGGTCCGTTCATAGGTGTAGGCTCCGCCGGCGGGGAAGCGGTCGGTTGCCACCATCGAGGCCGGGCTGGTGTCCCCCTGGACTGTCAGCGAGGTACTGACGGCACCGGCATAAGGTTCGCCTTCGGGTGAACTGACGACGCCGTCGCCGTCGGTGTCTGCTGCCGGCCCGGGGCACAACCCTTGGCCGCCGATGTGAATATGCTGGCCATGTGGGAACGGCGCGTTCATCCAGATTTCCGCGGCGCCCGAGACGTTCATGCTGACGGTTGCCTGCTGACCGTGTATCTCGATCATCGCCTGTCCGGCGGTTCCGCTGTTGTTGGCCGGCGCAAGGTCAGCCTGCCACACGCCGTCCTGGGCTACGGCCGGGCCGGCCGCGAAAGCCATCGCGCCAATCGCGACGGCAGGGGCAATGAGAAGAGTCTGTGCCTTCATGATGTAGGCCTCTCAGAAAATAGTAAGGGTGCTTACGGTTCTCCCGTGCGTCACACCCTAATCCAATGCCGTCGATCTGAAAAGTCTTTACTCAGCCTGCGTCGCCGAGCAGGTGGTACCAGCTTTCGGCGAGGACCCCGAGCGCCTGGCCACGGTTTGGTTCTGAGGTGCGGCTCGTCCAGAGGGTGGAGACGTAGTTGAGCTGGGTGAACGCGAGCGTTCCGCGGACGTGGTGCGTCTCCTCCGAGAAGCGGCCGGCCTGCTGCATGCCCCGGACGAGGTCGGAGACTACTTCCTCACGCCAGCCCATGACCAGGGCCCGCACTTCGCGGTCGACGGCGGCAGCCTCGTCGAGGACATCCAGGTAGGGGCGGAAGACGGGCCAAAGTACTGCGCGCGACTCGAGCCAGTCGCGGATGCCGGCTGGCTCGCCCGCGCGGACCACATCCACGAGCTCGGGGGCCGTCGATGCATGGCCGGGTCCGGCGGCGCGGTCAAGGACCGCATTCACCCGGGCCATGAAGTCCCCCATGAGATCGCTTCGCGAGGGGTAGTACGCATAGAAGGTCACCCGGGTGGTGCCGGCAGCGGCGGCGATATCGTCGATCGTCGTGGCGGCGTACCCCTTGTCGATGAAGAGTTCGAGCGCCCGTTCGACGATCCTGTCGCGGGTCAGCTGTTTCTGGGCTTCTCGCAGCGACGGCATCAAGACTTCGCCGGCGTAGCCGGTTGCAGCGCGGACGAACCTACATTGGCCAGGCGGCGCAGTTTGGGAATGGGGATGCGGTAGTTGATCGCCGCCGCGGTTCCGGGGCCGCCGTCCGCGCCGTCCCAACGCAGCAGCATCGAGTGGGGCTCGCCGCCCGGCTCCAGGTAGTCCGGCGCCCCGGTCACGGGTGTGAAGCCGATCGCCTTGAGGGACAGCCCGAATCCTTCGGTCCAGAAGTACGGTTGGAAGTCGAGCTCCGGCGCCGCGTCGCCGTTGAGCAGGCCGGCAGCCGCGACCTTGGCCTGATCGATGGCGCTCGTCCACAACGGCACCCGCCCCTCCCCGCGGCCGGTCGGGAAGTACGCCACATCGCCGGCGGCAACGACGTCCGGCCGGACCCGGCCGCGTGAATCGACGCGCAGCGCCCCGTCGACAAGGAGACCCGAACCGGTCAGCCACTCGATGTTCGGTTCGTCGCCGATGGCCGTGACGACGAGGTCCGCCTCAAGCCGAGTGCCGTCGGCAAGGGCAACCCGCGCCCCCGAGCCGGAGTCAATAAGTCGCGCCCTGCTGCCACTGACGAACCGCAGCCCGCGCCGGGCGGCGGCGGCAGTGAAGATCCCGGACAGGTGGTCCCCGAGTTGCCGCGAGAGGGGCTGCACGTCGGAGACCAGCGTGACGTCGCAGCCGACGTGCAGGCAGCCGGACGCGATCTCCATGCCCAAGGGTCCGCCGCCGACCACGATCACCGAGGGGCGGCCCGAGACCCACTGTTTGAGCGCCACCGCGTCCTCGAGCGTGCGCAGGGTGAGCTCCCGGGGAGCGCCCTCTGACAGCGGACTCGGGCTAAGCCGCTTGGCCCGTGAACCGGAGGCGATGACCAGGCCGTCGTAGGGCAGCTCATCGCCGCCGTCGGTCCGGACGACTTTCGCCTCCGGGTCGATGCCTGTGGCGCTGACCCCGAGGAGGTCGGTCGCTTCGTGGGTTGGCTCGGGCAGCTCGTGGGCTTGCAGCCCGCCGTCGCCGTGCAGCAGCGCCTTTGAGAGGGCCGGGCGGCTGTACGGGTGGCGCGGCTCGGCCCCGACGACGGTCAACTCGCCGTCGAACCCATTCGAACGCAGCGAGTCGCACGCGGTGAGCCCGGCGATGCCGTTGCCGACGACGACGATCCGCCGCAGGGTCATTTTTCCGCCAACCGCAGCGCGGCCACCGGGCACACCCGTACCGCGGCTTTCGCAGCGGCCAGCTCCGCCTCGTCGACCATGGGGACGTCGATCACCAATTCGCCGTCGTCGTCGAGGTGCATGAGTTGGGGCGCGGCTTCCTCGCAGAGTCCGTGTCCTTCGCAGCGGGGGCGGTCAAGCTCGATCCTCACACTGCCACCGCCTTCACGACGTCGAGGCGTTCGTGGCTGCGCGTGATGTTGCTGGGCACGCGGACCTCGTCTCCAATCTCCAACACCTTCGCCCGGCGGGCCAGGGCCTCGATGATCGCGTGGGCCTCAAGCTTCGCCAGGCCTTGGCCGGCGCACCCGTGCGGCCCGTAGCCGAAGCTGAGATGGTCCACCGGGTTGCGCGTGACGTCGAAGACGTCGGGATTCTCATAGTGCCGCGGGTCGCGGTTGCCGGCACCGAACAGGATGCCCAGCTGGGCTCCTGCGGGAACGGTTGCTCCATCGATCTCGACGTCGCGGGTCGCCGTCCGGCCCCAGATGTGGATCGGGGGCCAGTAGCGCAGCACCTCGGCGAACGCTGCGGGCACGAGCTCCGGGTTCTGGCGGACGAGTTCCAGCTGCTCAGGGTGGCGGCCGAAGAGTGCGACGATGTTCCCGATGGAGGCGATCGTGGTGTCGACGCCGGCGCCCAGGTACTGGTGGATGATGTGCCCGGCGGCTCCTTGCGGGATGTCGCCGCGGGTCTCGGCGTCGAAGATGCCGCGGCCGATCGACCCCGGTACGAGGTCCTCGGCGGTGACGGAGGAGCACCAGCCGTAGAGCTCGCCGGCGATCGGGAAGTTCTCCTGGGTGCGGTGGTTCATCGGTCCGAGGACCTGCATCGCGGCTTGCCCCCAGCGCAGCATGTTGTCCTTGACGTGGCCGCTGAAGCCGATGAGGTCGGCGACGATTTCGAGCGGGAAGGCACGTGCCAGCGAGTCGATGGCTTCGAAGCTGCCGCTGGCGACGAGTTCGGCGACGAGCTTGTCCGCTTTTTCGTCAATGGTGACCTTCAGTCCGCGCAGGGCGCGCGGCGTGAGGTTCTCCGACAGGGTCGCGCGCAGCTGCGTGTGCGTGGGCGGGTCGGAGGCGAGCGAGGTGCCCTGCAGCGCCTCGTTCACCATCGGGTTAAAGCCAAGGCTAGTGGAGGAGAACGTCTCCGGATCGGCGAGGGCGTCGCGGATGATGTCGTAGCGGGTCAGGACGTAGAGGTCATTCTTCGGCAGGCGGACGACGCCGGCCTGCTCGCGCAGGGCGGCGTAGGTGGGGTACGGGTCGACGAGGACGTCATCGTCCCAGATGTCGATGTCTGCTTCGATCGGTGTGGTCACGGTGTGCTCCTTTTGATCGTCCTGGGGCGGGTCGGAAGCCGGACGATGGGGACGCCCATTGCCTCGGAGAGCCGCGCCTCGGCAGTGAGGCGTGGAACACAGTCTGCCCGTTATCTTTACAGCGTGTCAAGTGAAATTATGTTGTGCATCACGGAGAGGAGGAGGGTAGACTGCCGTCTCCGGGTCGTACTGGATAGGGACGATGATGAAGCTGAGCCGGCGCTTGAGATCAGGCCTCGTGATCCCACCGGGCAAGGTTCCCGCCGCCTACGAGCATCTGGAGGAGTTCCAGGCCCTGGCCGAGGAGCACGGCGACCGCGCGACCGGCACCTCCGGGTACGAGGCCGCGGCCCAGTACGTCGAACGCCAACTCGCGAGTGCCGGCTATCGCAGCACGCGCCAGTACTTCACCTTCAAACACCGCGGCGAGCAGATCGAGACCTTCAATATCCTCGCCGAGACCGCATCCGGCAGCGACGAGAACGTGATCATGCTCGGGGCCCACCTCGACGGGGTGCCCGGCTGTCCGGCGATCAATGACAACGGCTCCGGGGTGGCGGCCGTGGTGGAGGCCGCCAAAGCGCTCGGCCGTCAGGAGGGCCTCAGCAACACGGTGCGCTTCGCCTGGTGGGGCGCCGAGGAGTACAAGAAGGAATACGGGTCACGGCACTACGTCAAGCACCTGGCCAAGCGCGACAGCGAGGCACTCGACAGGATCGCCGCCTACTTGAACTTCGACATGATCGCCTCGCCCAACCCCATCATCGGCGTCTATGACGCACGGGACGCCAAGCCCCATCACGAGGTGCCCGAAGGTTCGACCGAGATCATGGACGTCTTCACTGACTACTTCGACACCCGGGACCAGCCCTGGGTCGCCACCGATTGGGACATGGACTCGGATCAGTTGTCTTTCGTCAAAAAGGGTGTCGCCGTGGGCGGGCTGTACACCGGAGACGACGAGAAGAAAACCACCAAACAGGCCCGCCTTTTCGGCGGCACCGCCAAGCGGCCCTGCGATCCGAACTATCACCGGCCAGGCGACGACCTCAGCAACGTCGATCTGAAGGTGCTCAGCCTGATGACCGAGGCGATCACCCACGCCGCCACCCGCCTGGCCCACGACCACCGCGCCCTCAAGCCAGCGGGCACCGATAGAACCCCTCCCCAAAGGTCGTAAACGGCAAGTGGGCTGAAACCCTACGGCTGCTAGCCGTGCTCGACCGCCATGTTGGCGAAGCGTGAGTAGTGGCCCTGGAAGCCGACCACGATGGTCTTGGTCGGGCCGTTACGGTGCTTGGCCACAATGACGTCGGCTTCGCCGGCGCGCGGGGATTCCTTGTCGTAGATGTCCTCGCGGTGGAGCAGGATGACCATGTCGGCGTCCTGCTCGATCGAACCGGATTCGCGAAGGTCGGAAACCATCGGCTTCTTGTCCGTACGCTGCTCCGAGCCACGGTTCAGCTGCGAAAGCGCGATGACGGGGACTTCGAGTTCCTTGGCCAGCAGTTTCAGGGCGCGGGAGAACTCCGAGACTTCCTGCTGGCGGGATTCGACGCGCTTGCCGGAGGACATCAGCTGGAGGTAGTCGAGCACCACCAGCTTCAGGTCGTGCCGCTGCTTGAGCCGCCGGCACTTGGCCCGGATTTCCATCAGGGACATGTTGGGGCTGTCGTCGATGAACAGGGGCGCGTCGTTCATCCGGCCCATGGTGGTGGCGATCTTGCCCCACTGCTCGTCCTTGATGGTGCCCTTGCGCAGGTCCTGAAGCCCGATGGTGGCTTCCGCGGAGAGGAGGCGCATGGCGATTTCGTTCCGGCCCATTTCCAGGGAGAAGAAGACCGTGGTCATGTTGTTCTTGATCGCGGCAGACCGCGCAAAATCCAGTGCGAAGGTGGATTTGCCAACGGCCGGCCTCGCCGCGATGACGATCATCTGCCCGCCGTGCAGGCCCTGGGTGAGCTCGTCGAGTTCATAGAAGCCGGTGGGCACGCCGGTCATGCCTTCGCCGCGGTGTCCGGCGGATTCGATCTCGTCGACGGTGCCTTCGATGATGTCCTTGAGCGGGACGTAGTCTTCAGCGGTGCGGCGCTCGGCGACGGCGTAGATCTCGGCCTGGGCCTGGTTGACGATGGCGTCGACTTCGCCGTCCTGCGAGTAACCCAGCTGAACGATCTTGGTGCCGGCGTCGACCAGGCGGCGGAGCACGGCACGTTCCCGGACGATCTCCGCGTAGAAGCCTGCGTTGGCGGCCGTGGGCACGGACTGGATCAGGGTATGCAGATAGGCGGGTCCGCCGATGCGGGAAATCTCGCCGCGCTTGGTCAACAGGTCGGAAACGGTGACGGCGTCGGCCGGTTCGCCGCGGCCGTAGAGGTCGATGATGGCCTCGTAGATGCTTTCGTGGGCGGGGCGGTAGAAGTCCACGCCGCGGAGCACTTCAACGCAGTCGGCGATGGCGTCTTTGGAGAGCATCATGCCGCCCAGGACCGATTGCTCGGCCACGAGGTCTTGCGGCGGCGTGCGGCCGAATTCGGAGTCCCGACCTGTTGCCGAATCCGCGTGCGCTAACGACACCGCTGCCTGCTTTCTTTGCTCCTCGAACCGGATACCGCATCCCCCTCAGATCTAGAACTACCAGCCGGATCGGACGATTTCGTCGGACCGCCAAAGGGCGCATACTGCAGTTCAACGCGCGGGCTGCGAGTGGGATACTCCGCAACGGTAACCCCCTTCCCCCTTCCCACCAAGCGAGTTATCCACTCCCCCTGTGGATAAAATGTGGATCAGTGGGCGTGTCTTGTGCACAGGCTGTGCGCAGAGCTGTGGAAACAATAGTTGACTCGCGAGTAACCCCGCTCTGACCTGCGAAAACGCTATCCACGGGCTGTGGACAAAAAGAAGTTTGCTGTTGATTTCTCCACCATTTTTGCGGTTGACAGATTCGGAATAGACGCGTAAGGCGAAAGTTATCCACGGGTTATCCACAGCTTGAAATTACAGAGCTGTGATGCCCTCTTTCGAAGGCTGTTGGCGCGCGGGCCATGGTCCGGGACGTACGATTCAAGTATGGAATTTGTGGTGCCGTTGCTCATCGCCGTACTGGTGGTCGTGATCGGCCTGGTGATCATGCGGCTGGTTTCCCGCAACAAGACGCGCGGGCCCCGCCCGGGGCGCGGATCGTCGGCGATGCCGGCAGCTGCCACGACCCGGGAGGCCGCCGCGGCGGCC